>NZ_JBWKYJ010000007.1:0-107850 GCF_059423685.1 Acidovorax sp. GW460-11-11-14-LB4
GGCCGTAGCGCCCCTCAGCGCCAACTCGGCAACCACAACACAATCCCCCACCGAAGAAACCACCCGCCGCCCTCGCGGCCGCCCCCGCAAGACCGCCGAGGAACTCGACGACGGCAACCGCCGTCGCAAACTCATGGACGGCGCGGCCAAGCTCTTTCGCACCCAGGGCTTCGCCGCCACCAGCACGCGCGACATTGCGGCGGCCGCAGGCATGCACAGCGGCTCGCCCTTCTACCATTTCGAAAGCAAAAGCGCGCTGCTCTACGCCGTGATGAGCGAGGGCATGACCATGGCCACACAAAGCCAGCAACAGGCACTCGATGCACTGCCCGCCGCGGCCACACCGCGCGAGCAGTTGCACACGCTGATTCGCCACCACTTCGAGATCCTGCTCGGGCCCCGCAGCAGCTTCATCCCGGTGATGCTGTACGAATGGCGCTCGCTCACGCCTGCGCAGCGCAAGGGCATTGCCCGCATCAAGGACAGCTACGAGGCCACCTGGATGCCTGTGCTGGAAGCGCTGGCAAAGCAGCGTGCGCTGCAGGCTGAGCCCGGTGTGGCGCGGCTGTTCATCTTTGGGGCGCTCAACTGGGCGGTGCAATGGTTCTCGCCCAAGAAGGGCAAGTCGCTCGACGCGCTCACCGACGAGGCACTCGCCTTGTTTATCCGTTCATAACAAACAACCCCATCAAGGCAGAGTCACCATGGCCCCCACCGCGCGCAGCGCCTACCAGTCTGTGTTTGCTCCGGGCCTGTTCCAGGGCCAGGTGGTGGTGGTCACCGGCGGCGGCTCCGGCATTGGCCGGTGCACGGCACACGAACTGGCTCACCTGGGCGCGCATGTGGTGCTGGTGGGGCGCAAGCCTGAAAAGCTGCTGGCCGTGGCTGAAGAGATCACTGCCGATGGCGGTCGTGTGTCCTGCGAGGTGTGCGACATCCGATCCGAAGGAGGCGTGGTGGCGCTGGTGCAGCAGATCCTTGCTGCGCAGGGCCGCATCGATGCGCTGGTCAACAACGCGGGCGGGCAGTTCATGTCGCCGCTCGAATCCATCAGCGCCAAGGGCTGGGAGGCGGTGCTGCACACCAACCTCACCGGCGGCTTTTTGATGGCGCGTGAGTGTTATCGGCAGTGGATGGCGCAGCACGGCGGCTCGGTAGTCAACATCGTGGCCGACATGTGGGGTTCCATGCCGGGCATGGGGCACAGCGGGGCTGCGCGCGCGGGCATGGTCAGCTTCACCGAAACCGCTGCGTTGGAATGGGCACACAGCGGTGTGCGCGTGAACGCCGTGGCGCCGGGGTACATCGCCTCCAGCGGCATGGACAACTATCCGCCCGAGGCGGCAGACATGCTGCGTGCCATGCCGCGCACGGTGCCGCTCGGGCGCTTTGGCAACGAGGCCGAGGTGTCGGCGGCCATCACCTTTTTGCTCAGCCCGGCAGCCAGCTTCATCAGCGGCACCACGCTGCGGGTGGACGGCGCACGGCCCCAGGTGCGCATGGGCTGGCCGCAGCGCCCGCCTGGTGCCACTGCCGCAGCACACCCGGCCGTGCGGCCGTTTGACGGCTTTCACCGCGCGCAGGTGCCGCAGGTGTTTGCCCCTTCCCATACCCCCAAGACCGAGGCCGCATGACCGCCGTCTTCACTTCCCGATTCAACCCAGGCAGCGCCGAGGCCACCCAACGCCGCGCGGCGCTGCAGGCCCGCCTTCATGCCCTGCGCGCGCTGGAAGACCGCGCCGCCGCTGCCTCGTCCCGGTCGCTGCCCCAGTTTGAAAAACGCGGCCAGCTGCTGCCGCGCCAGCGCGTGGCACTGCTGCTGGATGCGGGTGCGCCCTGGCTGCCGCTGTGCACGCTGGCGGGCTACCTGCAGGACGTGAAAGACCCCGAGAAGTCCGTGCCCGGTGGCGGCATGGTCGCGGGCATCGGCTTTGTCAGTGGCGTGCGCTGCATGGTGGTGGCCAGCGATTCGGGCATCGAGGCCGGCGCCATCCAGCCCATGGGCCTGGAAAAGATCTTGCGCGTGCAGGAAATCGCGCTGCAAAACCGCTTGCCGTTCATCCACCTGGTGGAGAGCGCAGGCGCCAACCTCATGCGCTACCGGGTAGAAGGTTTTGTGCACGGCGGCACGCTGTTCCGCAACCTCGCGCGGCTGTCGGCGGCAGGCATTCCGGTGATGACCGTGCAGCACGGCTCGGGCACCGCAGGCGGCGCCTATATGCCGGGGTTGTCGGATGTGGTCATCATGGTGCAGGGCCGCTCGCGCGCCTTTCTGGCCGGGCCGCCGCTGCTCATGGCTGCGACGGGCGAGATTGCGACGGAAGAAGAACTGGGCGGTGCCGAGATGCACACCGCCGTCTCGGGCCTGGGCGAATACCTGGCGCAGGACGACCGCGAGGCCATTGGCCTGGCGCGCGATGTGGTGGCGCAGCTGGGGTGGGGCGTAGCGCCGCGACCCAGCGCACCCGGGCCCACCTTGCCCGCCGATGACCTGCTGTCCCTGATGTCTGCCGACCTGCGCCAACCCGTGGACATGCGCGAGGTGATGGCGCGGCTGGTGGACGGCTCGGAACTGCTCGAGTTCAAGGCCCGCTACGGCATGGCCACCGTCTGCGCCCAGGGCCACATCCAGGGCCATGCCGTGGGCTTCATCAGCAACAATGGCCCCATCGACGTGGCAGGCGCGAACAAGGCCACGCACTTCATCCAGTGGATGTGCCAGCTGGGCCACTCCATCATCTACCTGCAGAACACCACGGGCTACATGGTGGGCAAGGACAGCGAGCAGGGCGGCATGATCAAGCATGGCAGCAAGATGATCCAGGCCGTGACCAACGCCACCGTGCCGCAGATCACCATCCAGTGCGGGGCCAGCTTTGGCGCGGGCAACTACGGCATGTGCGGACGGGGCTATGCGCCGCGCTTCCTGTTCAGCTGGCCCGGTGCCAAGACGGCAGTGATGGGCGGCGAGCAGGCAGCGCACACCATGCAGATCGTGACCGAGGCGGCGCTGGCGCGCAAAGGCATCACGCCCGACCCGGCCGAGTCCCAAGCCCAGTTCGACAAGATCGTCGCCATGTTCGAGGCCCAGGCCGATGCGTTCTACACCAGCGGCCTGCTGCTGGACGACGGCGTGATCGACCCGCGCGACACGCGCGCCGTGCTGGCGTTTTGCCTGGACACCTGCGCTGAGGCCCAGGCCCGCACGCTGCGGCCCCTGAGCTTTGGCGTGGCGCGGATGTAAGCGCTTCGCACGCAGTTTCCACGATGGCCGAGCCTCTTAAGTACCTGCTGAACGACACCGTGCCCCCGCGCATCGCGGCCATGGTGCGGCGCGCGTGGCGCAAGTTCGACACCACCGCGTTTCTGCAGCAAGTACAGCCCGGCTACGAATCGCTGGAGCTGATGGCACGCGGCCAGCGCATTGCGCAGGCTCTGCAGGCCCACCTGCCGCAAGACGTGCCGCGCGCGCTGGGCGTGCTGGTCGATTCGATGGACCCACCCATGGGGTTGGATGCGGCGGGTGAGCCCGATGCGGGTGACCGCCCCTACAGTGCCTTCCTGTATCTGCCGCACAGCATCTACATCGGCACGCAGGGCATCGCGCATTTCGAGGCGGCGATGGCCGCACAGCACGCGCTCACCCAGCGCTTCACGGCAGAGTTCTGCATACGCCCCTACCTGCTGCACCACCAGGGCGCCACACTCACACGGCTGCGCGACTGGGCGCACGACGACAACGCCCATGTGCGCCGCCTGGTGAGCGAAGGCACGCGGTCCCGCCTGCCCTGGGCGCCGCGCTTGCCCGCATTCCAGAACAACCCGCAGCTGGCCCTGCCGCTGCTCGATGCGCTCAAGGACGACCCATCGTCTTACGTGCGTCGCTCAGTGGCCAACCACCTGGGCGATATTGCCAAAGACCACCCCGACCTGGCCGTGGGCACCGCCCGCACCTGGCTGCAGGGCGCACCCGCACCGCGCGAAGCCTTGGTGCGCCACGGCCTGCGTTTTCTCATCAAACGCGGCGACGCTGGCGCGCTCGATGCCTTGGGCGTAGGCCATGCCGTGGCGCTGGATGTGCGGGCCGCCCGCGTGGTGCCCGCCCGTGCGCGCATTGGCGAGAAGGTGCGCATCGAGGCCGAGCTGCACAACCCCACACCGCAGCCCCAGCGCGTGCTGGCCGACCTCAAGGTGCACTACGTCAAGGCCCATGGCGGTGCGGCGCCCAAGGTGTTCAAGCTGCAGACGCTGGACATAGCCCCCGGCGCCACCGTGGCGGTGGGCAAGACGCTGTCGCTGCAGCAGATGACCACACGCACCCACTACCCCGGCGCGCACCAGGTGGAGCTGGTGCTCAACGGGCGGCCTCAGCCGCTGGGGCAGTTTCAGCTTTCGTGATCGAGGTTTGCAGGCACACCAACACACAAACGCAACAGCAGGAGACAAGCACCATGCAGTTCACGCACGAGCACCGCGAGATCCAGAAGACCCTCAAGCGCTTCATCGACGAAGAGATCAACCCCCATGTGGACGAGTGGGAGGCGGCCGAGATCTTCCCCGCGCATGAGGTCTTCAAGAAGATGGGCAACCTGGGCCTCTTGGGCCTGTGCAAGCCCGAGGAATACGGCGGCCAGGGGCTGGACTACTCGTACAGCCTGGCCATGGCCGAGGCGCTGGGCCACATCCACTGCGGCGGCGTGCCCATGGCCATTGGCGTGCAGACCGACATGTGCACCCCGGCGCTGGCGCGCTACGGCAGCGAAGAACTCAAGCGCAACTTTCTGGCCCCCGCGATTGCCGGCGACATGGTGGGCTGCATCGGCGTGAGCGAGCCCGCGGCGGGCAGCGATGTATCCGGCATCAAAAGCGTGGCCCGCAAGGATGGCGACGACTACGTGATCACCGGCCAGAAGATGTGGATCACCAACAGCTTGCAGGCCGACTGGATGTGCATGCTGGTCAACACGGGCGAAGGCCCCGTGCACAAGAACAAAAGCCTGGTGATGGTGCCCATGCGCGATGGCCCTAACGGCAAGCTGACCAAGGGCATTGAAGTGGCGCAGAAGATCCGCAAGATCGGCATGCACAGCAGCGACACCGGGTTGATCTACTTCGACGAGGTGCGCGTGCCGCAGAGCTACCGCATCGGCGCCGAAGGGCAGGGCTTTATCTACCAGATGCAGCAGTTCCAGGAAGAGCGCCTGTGGTGCGCCGCCAGCACGCTTGAATCGCTGAACCACTGCATCCAGTGGACCATCGACTACGCGCAGGAGCGCAAGCTGTTTGGCAGCACGCTGGCCGACCAGCAGTGGGTGCAGTTCAAGCTGGCCGAACTCAAGACCGAGGTTGAAGCCCTGCGCGCACTCACCTACCGCGCCTGCGACCTGTATGTGAACGGGCAGGACGTGCTGGAGCTGGCCAGCATGGCCAAGCTCAAGGCCGGCCGCCTCAACCGCGAGGTGCCCGACACCTGTCTGCAGTTCTGGGGCGGCATGGGCTTCACGCTGGAGAACAAGGTCTCGCGCATGTACCGCGACGGGCGGCTGGCGTCCATCGGCGGTGGTGCGGACGAAGTGATGCTGGGCATTCTCGCCAAGCTCATGGGAATTGCGAAGCGGCCTGTATGAGGGGAAAAAATTTACCCCTGCAAGATGCAGCGCGCGCAGTGCTGCCCCTCTCCCCTCGTTGGAGAGGGGTTGGGGAGAGGGGGCTGATCCGGCGCTGCCTCCCAGTCCGGCACCCCCTCTCCCCAGCCCTCTCCCACAAGGGGCGAGGGAGTGAATGCAGCCCGCTGCGTGCGAGCCATGGGACATGCAAATGACCGCCGCTGTTCTGCTCATCGACCGCATACCGCTGGCCAGCGGCAGCGTGGAAACCTGGACGCTCAACGACCCGGCCAGCCGCAATGCGCTGTCAGAAGCCATGGTGGACGCTCTGCTGGCCGCGTGCGATAGGGCTGCAGCCGATGCTGACCTGCGTGGCGTAGTGCTGCGGGGTGCCGGTGGGCACTTCTGCGCGGGTGGCAGCCTGGGCGGTTTTGCCAAGACCATCGGCCAGCCCCTGGCTGGGAGCGCATCCGACCCGCTGGTGCCGCTGAACCGCCGCTTTGGCACGCTGCTGCAGGCCCTGTGCGCGCTGCCGCAGTGGTTCATCGTGGCGGTGGAGGGCGCGGCCATGGGTGGCGGCTTTGGGATCGTGTGCTGCGCCGACCAGGTGCTGGCCCACACCAGCGCGCAGTTCGCCACACCCGAGGTCACGCTGGGCATCGTGCCCGCACAAATTGCACCGTTTGTCGTGCGGCGCCTTGGCCCTGCGGCGGCGCGGAGGTGTTTGCTGACCGGCGAGCGCTGGGATGCTGCGTCGGCTCAACGCGCTGGGCTGGTGGATGCGGTGGTGGCTGGCGACATGGAGGTTGCTGTGCAAGCGGCCATCGCACGCCACGCCGCCGCAGCTCCGCAGGCAGTGGCCGCCACCAAGCGCTTGCTGCTGGCCCTGCCCGAAACGCCATTGCCTGCGCTGCTGGATGAAGCAGCGATGGCTTTTGCGCAAGCGCTGCGCGGGCCCGAGGCGCAGCAAGGGCTGGCGGCCTTTGCTGCGCGCAAGGCGCCGCCCTGGAGTGCGAAGCCATGAAAACAAGTTTCGTTGTGACGGAGGCGCTCTCCACCTCCCTAAAACCGTTCACGCTGAGCCTGTCGAAGCGCCGCGCAAGGCTTCGACAGGCTCAGCCCGAACGGGTGTTGGAGATTTCGATGCGCCCCACGCGCTCACGGAGCGGCCGTGTTGCGGGCATGTCGGTGCAGCCGTGAGGGCACAGCCTATGAAAAAGATCCTTATCGCCAATCGCGGCGAAATCGCCCGCCGCATCATCCACACCGCCCACCGTATGGGCATCGAAACGGTGGCCATCTACTCAGACCCCGATGCCAACGCCCTGCATGTGCGCGAAGCCACCCAGGCCGTGGCCTTGGGCGGTGCTGCCAGTGCTGACACCTATCTGCGTACCGACAAGTTGCTGGCCGCAGCCCGCGCCGCCGGGGCCGATGCGGTGCACCCCGGCTATGGCTTCCTCAGCGAGAACGCCGACTTTGCCCAGGCCGTGGTGGATGCGGGCTTGGCGTGGATCGGCCCGCCGCCCGCCGCCATCCGCACATTGGGCAGCAAGGCCGGGGCCAAGGCGTTGGCCCAGTCGCAGGACGTGCCCTGCCTGCCCGGCTATGCGGGCGACTACCAGAGCGACGAACGCTTTGCCGCAGAGGCTGCGCGCATCGGAA
This sequence comes from Acidovorax sp. GW460-11-11-14-LB4, assembly GCF_059423685.1. Lineage (NCBI taxonomy): Bacteria > Pseudomonadati > Pseudomonadota > Betaproteobacteria > Burkholderiales > Comamonadaceae > Acidovorax > Acidovorax sp. GW460-11-11-14-LB4. Next base: position 7,272 of record NZ_JBWKYJ010000007.1, read on the forward strand.
CGCCCCTCATGGTCAAGGCCGTGGCGGGTGGGGGAGGGCGCGGCATGCGCCTGGTCACCGACCTGGCGCAGTTGCCTGCCGCACTGGCCAGCGCACGGTCGGAGGCGCTGGCGGGTTTTGGCTGTGGCGACCTGCTCATCGAACGCGCACTGTTGCAGCCGCGCCATGTGGAGGTGCAGATCTTTGCCGACGCTCACGGCGCGTGCATCCACCTGGGCGAGCGCGATTGCTCGGTACAGCGCCGCCACCAGAAGATCATCGAAGAGTCCCCCAGCCCCGCCGTGGACGCAGCGCTGCGCGAGCGCATGGGCGCCTGCGCCGTGGCGCTGGCACAGGCCGCTGGCTATGTGGGTGCGGGCACGGTGGAATTCCTTCTGGATGGGGCTGAGTTCTTCTTGATGGAGATGAACACCCGCCTGCAAGTGGAGCACCCGGTGACCGAAGCGCTCACGGGGCTGGACCTGGTGGAATGGCAAATCTGCGTGGCGCGGGGTGAGCCGCTGCCGCGCACGCAAGATCAGGTGCATCTACAAGGCCACGCCATCGAAGTGCGCCTGTGTGCCGAAGACGCGTACTTTCGCCCTCACACTGGCAGCGTGCTGCAGTTCAGCGCACCACCGGCCACCGCCTTTGAGCGGGCCGCACCCGGCGCGCTGCGTTTTGACCATGCGCTGGAAGAGGGCGCCGAAGTTACCCTCCACTACGACGCCATGCTGGGCAAGCTCATCGTGCACGCGCCCACGCGGGCTGAGGCCATCGCCGCGCTGGTCCGCGCGTTGCAGGGCACCCGCGTGTTGGGCTTGCCCACCAATCGCGCGTTTCTGGCGGCCTGCCTGCAGCACCCCGTGTTTGCCAGTGGACAGGCGCTGGTGCCGTTCCTGGCGGAGCATGGCCAGGAGCTGCAGCGGTTGCTATCAAATAATGAGCTATCAGTGCATATTCCTTCGGCGCTATCAGCCATTTTTGCTTCAAATCCGACGTCGTACCTGCCTTGTGCCATGGCCCGGCCCCTGCGGCTGCGCCACCAGGGCGAGGTGCACTCCATTGCCGTGCGCGAGCTGGGCGGTGGAAGGCTGCAGGTGGAGCAGGCCGGGGCAGAGCCTGTGACTTTGCAACTGCCCCAGCGCGGCGTGCACTGCGTGGCGGTGGGCCCGAGGCGCTGGCACTGGCAAACCGGCGGTGTGGACGGCTGGGTCGAAGACGCATCGTGGGAACCCGCTGCGCGCGCGGGTGCGGCGGGCGGTGCGACGGAGTTGCGCGCACCCTTCAACGGCAAGGTGGTCGCGCTGCCCGTGGCCGCAGGCCAGGCGCTGGCGGCGGGCGATACGGTGGTGGTCATCGAATCCATGAAGCTCGAACACAGCCTGGCCAGCCCCGCCGCCGCCACCGTGACCGAGCTGCTGGTAGCGCCCGGCCACCAGGTGTCGCCCGGCCAGGTGCTGGCCCGCTTTGCACCCGCCACGCAAGGAGCGCCCGCATGACCGCCACGTCCGATGCGACCCCTGTGAGCAACGAAGACCGCACTGCCCTCACCGACACCGTCACCCGCTTTGCCCGCACCGAGATCGCGCCGCATGTGGACGCGTGGGACGCGGCCGGTGAATTCCCCCGCAGCCTGTACCGCCGCGCGGCCGACCTGGGCCTGCTGGGCCTGGGCTACCCCGAGCAGTACGGCGGCACGCCCGCCAGCTACGCCTTGCGCCTGCCGCTGTGGCGCGCGCTCAGCCGCCACGGGGCCAGCGGTGGTGTGCTGGCCAGCCTGTTCTCGCACAACATCGGCCTGCCGCCCGTGCTGGCGCATGGCAGCGACGCTGTGCGCGCTGAGGTCATTCCACCGGTGCTGGCGGGCGAGCAGATTGCCGCGCTGGCGATCACCGAACCCGGTGGCGGGTCGGACGTGGCCCAGCTCAAGACCACCGCGCGGCGCGAGGGCGATGACTACGTCGTCAACGGCGAAAAGGTGTTCATCACGTCGGGCATGCGTGCGGACTGGATCACGGTGGCTGTCAGAACGGGAGAAGCTGGAAGCAAAGGCAGCGCAGGCATCTCCATGCTGCTCATCCCCGGCCACAGCGCAGGCCTGTCGCGCAGCAAGCTCGACAAGATGGGCTGGCTCTGCTCCGACACCGCCCACCTGCGGTTCGATAACGTGCGCGTGCCCGCCCGCTACCTGCTGGGTGAAGAGGGCGCGGGCTTTCGCATCATCATGGCCAACTTCAACGGTGAACGTTTTGGCCTGGCCGTGTCGGCCCTGGGCTTTGCCGAGGCCTGCTACGACGAGGCCCTGGCCTGGGCCCGCCAGCGCAAGACCTTTGGCGCCGCGCTGGTCGAGCACCAAGTCATCCGCCACAAGCTGGTGGACATGCAGATGCGCATCCAGTCCACCGCCGCGTGGTGCGAGTCCGTGGCCGCGCAGGTCGACGCGGGCCGCACCGGCCCCGAGTGGGTAGCGCAGGTGTGCCTGCTCAAGAACCACGCCACCCAAACCATGCAGTTCTGCGCCGACCAGGCCGTGCAGATCCTGGGCGGCATGGGCTTCATGCGCGGCACCGTCAGCGAACGCATCTACCGCGAGGTCAAGGTCATGATGATCGGCGGCGGTGCGGAAGAAATCATGAAAGACCTGGCTGCCAAGCAGCTCGGCATTTGAAGGAGACACGCCCCATGCACAGCACCGACCACGGCAACAAAGCCATCATCACCTGCGCCATCACCGGCGTGCTGACGGACCCCGGTCAGCACCACGTGCCCGTCACGCCCGAGCAATTGGCGAAAGAAGCCCGCCGCGCCTATGACGCAGGCGCCGCCGTGGTTCACGTGCACTTTCGCAACCAGGAGCCCGGCAAAGGCCACCTGCCCAGCTGGGACCCGCAGGTGGCGCGCGACTGCGTGCAAGCCATGCGCGAGGCCTGCCCGGGTTTGATCATCAATCAGACCACCGGCGTGGTCGGCCCCAATTACCAGGGCCCGCTCGACTGCCTGCGCGCCACCCGCCCCGAGATGGCCGCGTGCAACGCCGGCTCGCTCAACTACCTGAAGGTGCGCAGCAACGGCACCTGGGCCTGGCCGCCCATGCTGTTCGACAACCAGCCCGCCAAGGTCAAGGACTTCATCGACGTGATGCTGGAGACCGGTACGCTGCCCGAGTTTGAATGCTTTGACGTGGGCATCGTGCGCTGCGTGGAGATGTATGTGCAGACCGGCATGTACACCGAGCGCCTGCCCGAATACAACTTTGTGATGGGCGTCGAATCCGGCATGCCAGCGGACCCCGACCTGCTGCCCATCCTGCTCAAGCTAAAAATCAAGGACGCCCCCTGGCAAGCCACCGTCATCGGCCGCAGCGAGATCTGGCCCGTGCACCAGCGCGTGGCTGAGCTGGGCGGGCATCTGCGCACGGGGCTGGAAGATACGTTCTATCTGCCGGATGGGACGAAGGCGGATTCGAACGGGCCGTTGATTGAACAGCTTGCGCAGTACGCGCGGAATGCGGGGCGGGAGGTGGCTTCGCCGCAGGAGGCGCGGGGGATGTTGGGGCTGAAGGTCTCTTAGGTCTGTGGGCTTGCCCCTCGGGCGTGATGTGCAGCTACTCGCGCCGGAGCGTGAGGTACACGGTGTGCGCCTTCACATCTCCTAGAATTAGGGTGATTTCGCTTTCAGGTGCTTGTTCAATAAGCGCCAATAGCTATTAATAAGATAGCAATTGCATCGCCAGGTCAGCTTCGGCGGTGCTACTGCACAGAGTCCTTCCGCTCCGGCATCCCCGTCTCTTCGCGACGCCTGGGCTAGCAAACCCCGCCCATGTTGACCACCACCCAAATTCTTGCCTTTCTGCTCACCGCCGTGATGCTGACCGCCACGCCCGGCCCCGACAACCTCATGGTGCTGAGCGTCGGTATGTCCAAAGGGCGACGCTCTGGCATCGTGTTTGGATTGGGCTGCGCGCTGGGCTGCCTTAGCCACACTGTGCTGGCGGTCGTCGGCGTGGGCGCCATCCTGGCCGCATCGCCCCTGGCCTTCACCGCGCTGAAATGGGCGGGCGGTGCGTACCTGATCTGGCTCGGCATCCAGGCCCTGCGCCACGCAGGCGCATTACGCATTGAGGGAAGCAGCAACAGTCCGGCACCGGTCGATTCGCTGCGCCACACCTTCTCCAAGGGTTTGGTCGCCAACGCGATCAACCCCAAGGTTGTGCTGTTCTTCCTGTCGTTCCTGCCCCAGTTCGTTGATGCGTCGCGCGGCAGCATGGAGTTGCAACTAGGGCTGCTGGGCCTGCTGTTCACTGCGCAGGCGGCTGTGCTGTTTGGCCTCCTCGGCTACTTCTCCGGCAGCGTCGGCGGGTGGATCAACCGCAAGCCGAAGGTGGGCAAATGGCTCGACCGCCTGGCCGGTACCGTGTTCGTCGCGCTGGGTGTTCGGATGATTGCGGTACGTTAGGCACCGAGCGAAGATCTCGCCGTAATGCGCTCTGGGCTCTGGCGGGAGCGTAGGGGTGAGGTCACCGAGTGAATGGCGACCCTATACCGCTAGTCCTTCAGTAGGACGGTTTGAATTTCTCGATCACGGCTCGCACTGGCTCGGTGATCTCGAAACCCGGGCCGTGGCGTCCAGCCAGTTCCTTGGCCTTCGCGGCGAAGGTGTCGATGCCAGTTCCGTAGATGAACTGCGCGGCCCCTCCCGTCCAAGCCGGAAACCCAATCCCAAAAATCGACCCGATGTTCGCGTCATGCACGCTGGTCAGCACGCCCTCGGCCAGGCAGCGCGCGGTCTCGATGGCCTGGCGGTAGAGCAGCCGGTCCTGGATCTCCTGCACGCTCCACTCCACGCCCGGCTTTTCGAACAGTGTTTTTAGCTCTGGCCACAGGTGCTTCTTGGCGCCTGCGGGATAGTCGTAAAAGCCGCCGCCACCGGCACGGCCGGGGCGCTTCAGTTCCTTGACCATGCGCTCCACCAGCAGCTCGCCGGGCGTGGCGATATACGTCATGCCTTCGGCCGCGTAGTCAGCGCGGGTCTGGTCCAGCACATGCACGCTCAGGGTCAACGCAGTTTCGTCCAGCACGGCCAGCGGGCCCACGGGCAGGCCGGCCTGCATGGCGGCGTTTTCAATCGCGGCGGCGGGGATGCCTTCGCCCAGCATGGCGGCCCCTTCCATCACAAAGGTGCCGAAGGTGCGGCTGGTGTAGAAGCCGCGTGAGTCGTTGACCACGATGGGCACCTTGCCCAGGGCCTGCACGTAGTCGAACGCGCGGGCCACGGTTTCGTCGTCCGTCTGTTTGCCGCGGATGATCTCCACCAGCTTCATCTTGTCCACGGGGCTGAAGAAGTGGATGCCGACAAACTTCTCGGGCCGGCTGCTGGCCGTGGCCAGGCCGCTGATGGGCAGGGTGGAGGTGTTGCTGGCGAAGAAGCCGCCGGGCGCGAGTTGCGGCTCGGCCTCTTGCGTGACTTTGGCCTTGAGGTCGCGGCTTTCGAACACGGCTTCGATGATGAGGTCGCAGCCCGCCAGGTCGGCCGCGCTGGCAGTGGGCGTGATGCGCGCCAGCAGCGCTTGCTGCGCCTCGGTCGTCATGCGGCCCTTGTCCACGCGGGCCTGGGTAAGTTTGGCGCTGTAGGCCTTGCCGGCCTCGGCCTTCTCCGCGCTCACGTCCTTGAGCACGGTGGCGATGCCCCGGCTGGCCTGGGCCCAGGCGATGCCCGCGCCCATCATTCCCGCACCCAGAATGCCGACCTTTTGGGGTTTGTAGCGTGGGGCCGAGCCAGGGCGCGACTTGCCGCTCTTGATCGCGTTCATGTCGAAGAAGAACGTGTTGATCATGTTGCGCGCCACGGGGCCGGTCATCAGGCGGGCGAGGTAGCGGCTTTCAATGCGCAGGGCGGTGTCGTAGTCCACCATGGCGCCTTCGACCATGGCGGCCAGCGCAGCCTCGGGTGCGGGGTAGCGGCCGCGGGTGGTCTTCTTGAGCATCGCGGGCGCGACGGTGAGCGCGCCTGCAATCTTGGGGTTGGCGGGCGTGCCGCCAGGCATCTTGTAGTTCTTGTCGTCCCACGGCTGCACCGCGTGCGGGTGGGTGGCGATGTGGGCCAGCGCGGCGGGCAGCAGTTGCTCGCGGGTGGCGACCAGCTCGTGCACCAGTTGCAGCTCTAGCGCTTCGGCGGGGTTGAAGAGCTTGCCTTCCAGGAGGGAGGGCTGCGCACCCATCAGGCCCAGCAGGCGCGTCATCTTGGTCACGCCGGTGGCGCCAGGCATCAGGCCCAGCGTGACCTCGGGCAGTCCGAACTGGATCTTGGGGTCGGCCACGGCGATGCGGTAGTGGGCGATCAGGGCCACCTCCCAGCCGCCGCCCAGCGCCGCGCCGTTGAGGCAGGCCACGACGGGGATACCCAGCGTTTCGAGCGTGCGGAAGTGCTTCTTCATGCGCTCGATTTCGCCGAACGCGTTGGGCGCATCGGCGGGCGTGAGTCGCATGGTGGCCTTGAGGTCGGCACCGGCAAAGAAGCTGGTCTTGGCGGATGCCAGCACGATGCCTTTGAGCGCGGCGCCCAGGCGTTCGCGGTCGCCCAGCACCTGGGCGGTGACCTCGCCCAGCTCTTGCTGCCACTGGCGGCACATGGTGTTGACGGGGGAATTGGTTTCGTCAAACGTGATGACGGCAACTTCGCCATCGGTGCCCTGGGCGGGGATGAGTTCGTAGCGGATGGTTTGCATGCTGATGTCTCCGAATCTGTAATGCGGCATAGCGCAGCTATGGGGCGCTGCCTTAGATGAAGCGTGGCCGAGGCCAGCGGACGCCGTGGAACTGGCTTTGCCAGGCCAGTGGCGTCGTCCCCCTTCCCATCGCGCAGCGATGAGAGAAGGGGGAAGCGGCGCAGCCGCTCAGGGGGTTGTTCCTCATACGCGCTCAACGATGGTGGCAATGCCCATGCCGCCGCCCACGCACAGCGTGGCCAGGCCATAGCGCTGGCCCCGGCGGTGCAGCTCGTCAATCAGGGTGCCGAGGATCATGGCGCCTGTGGCGCCCAGCGGGTGGCCCATGGCAATGGCCCCGCCGTTCACGTTGACCTTGTCGTGCGGTACGCCCAGCTCGCGCATGAAGCGCATGGGCACGGCGGCGAAGGCCTCGTTCACTTCGAACAGGTCGATCTGGTCGATGGTCATGCCCGCACGGGCCAGCGCCTTCTTGGCAGCAGGCACGGGTCCGGTGAGCATGATGGTGGGATCGGCGCCGCTGAGCGCCGTGGCCACGATGCGTGCGCGGGGCGTAAGGCCATGTGCCTTGGCGGCGGCCTGGTTGCCGATGAGCACGGCGGCGGCACCGTCCACGATGCCCGACGAGTTGCCCGCGTGGTGCACGTGGTGGATGCGCTCCACCTGCGGGTAGCGTTGCAGCGCCACGGCATCAAAGCCCATGCCGCCCAGTTGCTCGAACGAGGGCTTGAGGGCACCCAGACCCTCCAGCGTGGTCTTGGGTTTGATGAATTCGTCTTCCGCCAGGATGGTCTGGCCGATGAAGTCGCGCACGGGCACGACAGAGTTCTTGAAGTAGCCCGCTGCGCGCGCGGCGGTGGCGCGGCGCTGCGATTCGAGGGCGAAGGCGTCCACGTCGGCGCGGGTGTAGCCGTCCAGCGTGGCGATCAGGTCGGCGCCGATGCCCTGGGGCACGAACAGCGTGGCGGAGTTGGTGGCGGGGTCTTGCGCCCAGGCGCCGCCGTCGGAGCCGATGGGCACGCGGCTCATGCTCTCCACGCCACCGGCCACCACCAGGTCTTCCCAGCCGCTGCGCACCTTCTGCGCGGCCAGGTTCACGGCTTCCAGGCCCGAGGCGCAGAAGCGGTTGACCTGCACACCCGCACAGCGAAAGTCCCACCCGGCCTTGAGCGCCGCCACCTTCGGCAACACCGAGCCCTGTTCGCCCACGGGCGAGACGATGCCCATGACCACGTCGTCCACCGCTGCGGTGTCAAAGCGGTGGCGCGCTTGCAGCTCCGTCAGCAGGCCCACCAGCAGGTCGATGGGCTTGACCTCGTGCAGGGTGCCGTCCTTCTTGCCCTTGCCGCGCGGGGTGCGCAGCGCATCGAATACATAGGCTTCGGTCATGAATGGTCTCCGGTGGGTTCTCTAAACTTCAAGCAGTGCGGCGGTAAAGCCGCTGGGTTGGCTCACGCCACTACAAGGTGCTTTCTGACGCGGGTGCAGTGGTTTTTGCACTATCTTTCGGCGGTTGCTATCTACATTTCTGGCTATGGAACGAAATACATCCCCTGCATTGCAGCGCATCGCTCGCAGCGCCATCGAATACGACGACACGCGCGAAGGATTTGCGCTGGAGCACCATGTCGTGCTGGCTGCATCCAGTGCGCTGGCGGTGGCGGCCTTCATGGCGCCCAGCCGCAGCTCGGCGGCCATACGCGGCATTGGCGCAGGCTTGCTGCTGATGCGCGCGCTGAGCGGCAGCCAGGGTGTGCGCTCCTGGCTGAATGTCACCGACCGCCGCCCCGGTGCGCCGCTCAGCCCCGAAGAAGCCCGCGCCGCCTGGTACCTGTAGCGGCATTCGGCGTCCACTGCGGCGTGGTGCAGGGCGTCATGCACTGCGTTATTCACGGCGCGGTGCATTCCGTTACTTGCCCAGGCCCATGGCCCGCGCAATCACTTCTTTCATGATCTCGTTGGTGCCGCCATAAATGCGCTGCACGCGTGCGTCGGCATAGGCGCGGGTGATAGGGTATTCCCACATGTAGCCGTAGCCTCCAAACAGCTGCACGCATTCGTCCATCACCTTGCACTGCAGGTCGGTCGTCCAGTACTTGGCCATGCTGGCGGTTTCGGTGTCGAGCTGATCGCGCACGATCAGCTCACAGCACTTATCCACGAACACGCGGGCCACCTGCACCTGCGTTTGCAGCTCGGCCAGGGTGTGGCGGGTGTTCTGAAAGGACGCCACGCTCTGGCCAAAGACCTTGCGCTGCTTGACGTAGTCCAGCGTCCAGTCGATGGCGGCCTGGGCGGCGGCCACGGCGGTGATGGCGATCTGCAGGCGCTCCCAGGGCAGCTGCTCCATCAGGCAGATGAAGCCGCGCCCTTCCATGGCGGGGCCGCCCAGCAGGTTGTCCACCGGCACCTGCACGTCGTTGAAGAACAGCTCGGACGTGTCCTGCGCCTTCATGCCCATCTTCTTGAGGCGCTGGCCTTTTTCAAAACCGGGCATGCCGCGCTCCACCAGCAGCAGGCTGGTGCCCTTGGCCCCGGCCGCCGGGTCGGTCTTGGCGACCACGATCACCAGGTCGGCATGCCAGCCGTTGGTGATGAAGGTCTTGCTGCCGTTCAGCACATAGTGCGACCCGTCCGCACTTTTGATGGCGGTGGTCTTGATGCCTTGCAGGTCGCTGCCCGCAGCCGGCTCGCTCATGGCGATGGCGCCCACCACGGCGCCGCTGGCCATTTGCGGCAGGTACTTGCGCTTTTGTTCCTCGGTGCCGTAGTGCAGGATGTACGGCGCCACGATCTCGCTGTGCAGACCAAAGCCGATGCCGGTGGTGCCTGCACGCGCCAGCTCTTCCATCTGCGCCACCGAATACAGCTTGTCGGCCCCGGCGCCGCCGTACTCCTCGGGCAGGCTCATGCACAGAAAGCCGTTGGCGCCCGCCTGGCTCCACACCTCGCGCGCCACATAGCCCTGGTCTTCCCAGGCGGCGTGGTGGGGCGTCACTTCCTTGTCGATGAAGCGGCGGAAGCTGTCGGCAAAGGCCTTGTGGTCGGGCTGGAAGAGGGTGCGTTCGATCATGGTGGGGCAACCAGGTTATTTATGCAAAGTTACTGCTTGGTTAAATTCTGCCACCGACTGAGCCCGGATGCACCCCCTGAAACGCAAAAGCCGCCCGAAGGCGGCTTGAAGGAGGCGGGTCAGGCGCTCATGGCTTGACGTAGTCGGAGACTACCTTCCACTTGCCATCGGTGATCTGCGACAGGCGAGAAAGATCGCTGCCCAGGCGCTTTTGTGGGCCAAAGGTGCCCTCGGCGCTGCCGAACATGTCGGGCGGAATCACCATGGTGTCCATGGCCTTGATGAAGCTGTCGGTGCTCAGGTTGGGACCTGCCTTCTGGGCTGCCTTGATGAAGGCGTCGATGGCGTTGTAGCCGTAGACCGAGAACACGGTGGGGTCTTCGTTGAACTTGGTCTTGTACTTGTTGGCCCAGAAGCGGATGGGCTGGCTGGCTTCATCCAGGTAGGGGTGTTGCACCGTCATGGTAGCGTACAGCCCATCCATGGGCTTGCCGCCCAGCTTGTGGATGAGGTCGGTGTAGGCGGCGCTGGAGCCCAGGAAGGTGGGGTTGAAGCCCGTTTTGCGCGCCTCGCCGATCGTGCCGATGGTCTCGCGGATGATGGTGCCCAGGATCACGAAGTCGCATTCGGACGACTTCATCTTGGCGACCTGTGAAGAGAAGTCGGTGGCGCCGCGCTTGTACGAGGTCTTCTCGGTGAAGTCCATGCCCATGGACTTGAGTGCCGCTTCGCCCCCGCGCATCACCTCCAGGCCAAATTCATCGTCCTGGTAGATGGTGCAGATCTTCTTGGCGCCCTTTTCCTTGATGAGCTTGGGGGCTGCAAGGCGGATCTGGTCGTAGTAAGTGGCGGCAAACGAATACTTGAGCTTGTGGAAGGGCTCGTACATTTCCCGAGCGGCCGTCACCGGGAAGAAGTTGATCACGTTCTTGCTGAACTGCACGGGCATGGCGGCCAGGTTTTGCGCCGTGCCGATGTGCGCCACCATCATGAAGATCTTGTCCTGGTTCACGAGCTTTTGCGCGGCCAGCACGGCTTTCTTGGGGTCGTAGCCCGAGTCTTCCACCTTCAGGTCGAGCTTGCGGCCGTTCACGCCGCCTTGCTCGTTGGCCTCGTCCACGCGCAGCATCATGCCCAGCCGCACCTGCTTGCCAAAGCCCGCCAGCGGGCCGGACAGATCCTGGATGGAACCCAGCGTGATGGTGTCCTTGCTCACGCCCTGGCTGGGCTGCGCCTGTGCAGCACCTCCGGCCATGGCCACGATGGCCAGCGCGGCAATGTGATGAAGTTTCATGGCACGTCTCCTTTGGTTGGATCGAACTCGGTTGCTCGTTATAGAACGATGCCCGGGGTGGGGCACCAGCACTTTCCCTATCCTGATGGGCGTGGCCTGCGGTTGCGTGACGTGCGCACCTACCGGTACATCGCCTCAATCTGCGGTGCGTACTTCTGCTGCACCAGCTTGCGCTTGAGCTTCATGGTGGGTGTCAGCTCTTCGTCCTCGGCAGTGAGCTGTGTGTCGAGCAGGAAGAACTTCTTGATCTGCTCCACGCGGGCGAACTTGGCGTTCACGCGGTCGATTTCGCTCTGGATCAGCTCCTGCACCTCGCGCGTGCGGGTCAGGCTGGCGTAGTTGGAGAACGGAACGTCGTTGTCCTGTGCGTACTTCTCCACGTTCTCCTGGTCGATCATGATGATCACCGTGAGGTAGGGCAGCTTGTCGCCAATCACCACCGCATCGGTGATGTAGGGGCTGAACTTGAGTTCGTTCTCCAGCTCGCTCGGCGTGATGTTCTTGCCGCCCGCCGTGATGATGATGTCCTTCATGCGGTCGGTGATGCGAAGGTAGCCATCGGCGTCGATCAGACCCACATCGCCCGTATGCAGCCAGCCTTCGGGGTCGATGGTTTCGGCGGTTTTCTCGGGCTGGTTGAGGTAGCCCTTGAACACATTGGGGCCACGCACCAGGATCTCGCCCGTGGCGGGGTCGATGCGCACCTCGTTGTAGCTGGCCGCCGGGCCGATGGAGCCGGGTTTGATGCGGCTGGCGGGTACGCCAGTGGAGGCGCCGCAGGTCTCGGTCATGCCCCACACCTCCAGCATGGGCACGCCCAGCGCCAGGTACCACTTCACCAGATCGGGCGAAATGGGCGCTGCGCCTGTGACCAGAAAGCGCGCACGGTGGATGCCGATGAGCTTGCGCACATTGTTGAGCGCCAGAAAGCGCGCCAGCATGAACTGCGCCTTCAGCAAACCGCCCACCGGCTGTCCGGCCAGCACCCGATCTGCGATGCGGGTGCCCACGCCAATCGACCAGGCATAGGCTGCCTGCTGCATGCGTGTCGATTCCTTGAGTGCGATCATCACGCCCGAATAGAACTTCTCCCACACCCGGGGTACGGCGGTGAACACCGTGGGCGCGATCTCGCGCACGTTCTCGGGCACGGTGTCGGGGTTCTCCACAAAGTTCAGGCGCGCGCCGGTGTAGAGCGAGAAGTATTCGCCCCCCATGCGCTCGGCAATGTGGCACAGCGGCAGAAAACACATGGTCTCATCCGCCTCGCTGCGCGAGATCAGCGTGTTGTAGCCGCGCACGGTGTAGGTGAGCGCGGCGTGCGTGTGCATGGCGCCCTTGGGCTTGCCGGTGGTGCCCGAGGTGTACACCAGAATGGCCAGGTCTTCGGGTCGGCAGGCCTTGACGCGCTGCATCAGCGCGTTGGGGTGTTGCGTATTCCAGGCCCTGCCCAGCTCGCGCAGGCCCGCAAGGCTCAGCACATCGGGGTCGTTCAGGCTGCGCAGGCCTTCCATGTCGAACACCACCACCTTGCGCAGCAGGGGCAGGCTGCTGCGCACTTCCAGGGCCTTGTCGAGCTGTTCATCGTCTTCCACAAACAGCACGGTGGTGCGAGAGTCTTCGCTCAGGTAGTGCACCTGCGCGGCAGCATCAGTGGGGTAGATGCCGTTGGACACGCCGCCACAGCTCAGCACCGCCAGGTCGGCCAGCACCCATTCGATGTTGGTGTTGGACAGAATGGATGCACATTCGCCGGGCGCAAAACCCAGCGACATCAGGCCGCCCGCAATCTCCCGCACGGCTTCGGCCGTCTGGTCCCAGGTCCAGCTCTTCCAGATGCCCAGCTCCTTCTGGCGCATCCACACGCGCGGGCCGCGCTCGGCCACGGCGTTCCAGAACATGGCGGCGATGGTGTCGCCCGCGAGCACGTCGGTGCCTGCGGGCTGGATGTGATCGAGTTCCCAGAGGTTAGACATTTGCGCTTATCTCCAGGTCTTCTTTTTCTTCCAGCGCCGCTCTCCGCGCACGCCGACATCTTTCATCCCAAGGTAGAACTCCTTGATGTCGTCCTTCTCGCGCAGGCGCTCGCAGCTGTCTTCCATCACGATGCGGCCGTTCTCCAGCACATAGCCGTAGTCCGATGCGTTGAGCGCCATGTTGGCGTTTTGCTCCACCAGCAGGATGGTGGTGCCGCGCTCGCGGTTGATGCGCACCACGATTTCGAAGATCTCCTTGGTGAGCTTGGGGGACAGGCCCAGGCTGGGCTCGTCGAGCAGGATGAGCTCGGGGTTGGCCATGAGCGCACGCGAGATGGCCAGCATCTGCTGTTGCCCGCCTGACAGCAGGCCGGCGTCCTGCGCGGCGCGCTCCTTCAGGATGGGGAAGTAGCCATACACCGTTTCGATGTCGCGGGCCACGGCGTCCGCATCGCTGCGCGTGTAGGCGCCCATGAGCAGGTTGTCGCGCACCGAGAGCAGTGCAAACACCTCGCGCCCCTCGGGCACATGCATGAGGCCCCGGCGCACGATGGCTGCCGGGTCGTGGGCGGTGATGTCGGCGCCCTGGAATTCGATGGAGCCCTTGCGCGGGTCGATGATGCCGCTGATGGTCTTCAGGATGGTGGTCTTGCCGGCGCCGTTGCTGCCCAGCACGGCAGCGATCTCGCCGCGCCGCACCTGCAGGCTCACGCCCCGGATGGCCTTGATGGGGCCGTAGGCGCTCTCCACGTTCTGCAGGCGCAGCAGGGGCTGGTCAGCTGCAGCAACCGCTGCTGCAGATGTGTTGACGGCGGAAAGTACGGCGCTCATGCCCGAACCCCCATTTGTGAACCCGCCGGACGGCGCAGGTTGCTCACATCGTCGATGGTGCCCAGATACGCCTCGACCACGCCGGGGTGCGTCTGCACCTCGCGCGGAGTGCCCATCGCCACCACCTCGCCCTGGTTCATGGCCAGCACGCGGTCGGACACCTTGGAGACCAGCGACATGTCGTGCTCCACCATCAGCACGGTGATGCCCAGCTCGTGCTGGATGTCCTGGATCCAGAAGGCCATGTCGTCAGTCTCCTCCACGTTCAGGCCCGACGAGGGCTCGTCGAGCAGCAGCAACTGCGGCTCGGTGCACAGCGCACGGGCCAGCTCCACCACCTTGCGCACGCCGTAGGGCAGGCCGGCGACCATGGTGTCGCGGTAGTGCTGCAAGTCGAGAAAATCGATGACCTGCTCGGCCTTCTCCCGGGCCTGAATTTCCCCTTCGCGCACCTTGCGCGTGAAGAACATCTCGGCCCACAGGCTGCTGTGCTGTCGGGTGTGGCGGCCGATCAGTAGGTTGTGCAGCACACTCGCGTGCTCGAAGAGTTCGATGTTCTGGAAGGTGCGTGCAATGCCCAGGCCTGCCACCTTGTGCGGCGGCTGGTCGGTCAGTGGCAGCAGGGCCCCGCCCGGGCCCGCATAGGCGATGGTGCCGGTGGTGGGCGTATAGATGCGGCTGATCAGGTTGAACACCGTCGTCTTGCCCGCGCCGTTGGGGCCGATGAGGGTGAACACCTCTCCACGGCGCACGTCAAAGCTCACGTTGTTGACCGCGAGAACGCCGCCAAAGCGCACGCTGAGGTTCTGGGCGCTGAGCAGGATTTCGTTGTTCATTTCAGCCGATCTGATTTTTGAAACGATTTCTGCCGCTTGAACAGGCCCTTGCGGTAGAACGGGAACATCTGCAGCCAGGTGCGCACCTTGAGCCAGCGGCCATACAGCCCCATGGGCTCGAACAGCACAAACGCGATCAGCACGACGCCGTACACCACCGCCTGCAGGCCGGGTGACTGGCCGATGGAGTCCGGCAGCCAGTCCTTGCCCAGGGAGATGAGCTGTGGCATGGAGATCAGGAAGATCGCGCCCAGAAAGGCACCATGCACCGAGCCCAGCCCGCCGATCACGATCATCAGCAGCAGGTCGATGGACTGCAGGATGTTGAACTGGTCGGGCGAGATGAACTGCAGCTTGTGCGCGTACAACGCACCGCCGACGCCTGCCAGTGCGGCCGATATGGAGAACGACAGCGTCTTGTAGCGCGCGAGGTGGATGCCCATGCTCTGTGCGGAGATCTCTGAATCACGGATGGCGACAAACGCACGGCCCGTGGGCGAGCGCAGCAGGTTCAGGATGGCCAGCGTGCTGACCACCGCAATCACGAGGCACAAAAAGTAGAACGACTCCGTGGTCTCGAACGAGTAGCCCGCGATTTGTGGCGGTACCAGGTGCTTGCCGGAGTTGCCGCCGGTCACCGACTCCCAGCGCGCAAAAACTTCTTCCACAATGAACCCGAACGACAGCGTGGCCATGCCCAGGTAGATGCCCTTGACGCGCAATGCGGGCAGGCCCACCACCACGCCCACAGCGGCCGACAGCCCCGCCGCGCAGGCCAGCGACAGCGCAAACGGCCAGCCCATTCCCGTGAGCACTGCCTGCGTATACGCCCCCACGCCCAGAAACGCTGCGTGCCCCAGCGAGAACAAGCCGGTGAAGCCCGCCAGCAGCATCAGCCCCAGGCCCACGATGGCGTAGATGAGCACAAAGGTGAGCTGCGCCAGCCAGTACTCCGGCGCCACCCAGGGCGCGGCGACCAGCGCCAGGCACAGCAGGCTGTACCAGAACACATGCCCGCCATGCTTGGCGAGGCGAATGTCTTGCTCGTACGAGGTCTTGAAGAGAAAGCGCATGGGTCAGACTTTCTTTCTCAGCTTCTCGCCGAACAGTCCGTTGGGTTTGACCATCAGCATGATCAGCACCACGATGTACGCGGCCGTGTCCTTGAACCCATCGGGCAGATAGAAGCCAGAGAGCGATTCGACGATGCCGATCACCAGTCCGCCGACGATGGCGCCCGGCAGGCTACCGAACCCACCGACCACGGCGGCCGGGAAGGCCTTGAGGCCGATCAGTCCCATATTGGCGTGCACGAAGGTAATGGGCGCCAGCAGCAGGCCCGCCACCGCCGCCACAGCGGCGGCCAGGCCCCAGGCCAGGCCGTTGAGCCGCTGCACCGGAATGCCCATGTAGTAGGCGGCCAGCTGGTTCTGCGACGACGCCTGCATGGCGATGCCCAGCTTGCTGTAGCGGAACATGGCAAACAGCAGCACACACAACACGCCTGTGGCGCCGATCACCACCAGCTGCTCGGCGTTGAGCACCAGTGCACCGAGGCGAAACGACAGGTCCTTGTAGGGCACGGGCAGCGTGTGAGTTTCCGTGCCGATGTTGGGGATCATGGTCACCAGCCCACGCAGCACGTAGCCGATGCCGATGGTGAGCATGACGATGGAGAAGGCGGGCTGGCCCAGGATGGGACGGATCACGGCGCGCTCCAGCACCACGCCAAAGCAGCCCATGGCCAGGATGCTGGCGAGCACGGCCACCCAGAAGGGAAAGCCCAGCACCGTCATGAGTGCCAGCCCGCAGAAGGCGCCGAGCATCATGAGTTCGCCCTGGGCGAAGCTCACGGTCTCCGTGGCCTTGTAGATGAGCACGAAGCCCAGCGCGATCAGGCCGTAGATGCACCCCTGGGAGACACCGCTGATCAACAGTTGCACAAATTGCACACTGGCTCTCCAGAATAAGTGATACGCAAAGCGGGTAAGAGCGGGGCGTATGCCTTGTGGGCATGTGCCAGGTGCATCGTTGCTTGCGCAGGTCCTGCAGAATATTTTTACAAAGCGATTGCTTTGCATAAATAATGGTGCACGCGTGCTGTGCATACCGCACTCGGGGCTAACCCTGATGGGGTGGGCGAGCGGGTAGCGGCGGATATTGACGCAGCGCTGCACCCTGCGCAATAGGAGTAACGTCGGGTGGGTGAACAAGTTCTGAGCACCGGACCACAGGAGAGCCGCATGTCCGTAGAGGTTGAAACGCAAGGCGGTGTCACGCTGGTGACATTGCGCCGGCCTGATGTGCGCAACGCGGTGGATGCCGACACCGCCCGCGCACTGCATGCGGCCTTTCTGGCCTTTGAGCACGATGAAAGCGCCAATGTGGCGGTGTTCCAGGGCGCTGGCGGGCATTTTTGTGCGGGCTGGGATCTGCAGTCGGGCGCGCGTCTGCTGGCCGCCGGCGTCACGCCCGAGGCGCTCGCCGAGACGCTGGACTTCACGGCCGATGCGGTACACCCGCCTGGGCCCATGGGGCCGAGTCGCCTGCATCTGTCCAAGCCGGTGATCGCAGCGATCGAAGGCGCCGCTGTGGCCGGCGGTATGGAGCTGGCACTGTGGTGCGACCTGCGCGTGATGGCGGAGGACGCCTACATGGGCGTGTTCTGCCGCCGTTTTGGCGTGCCGCTGATCGATGGCGGCACCGTGCGCCTGCCGCGCCTTGTCGGGCTGTCACACGCGCTCGACCTGATCCTGACCGGGCGCAAGGTGGAATCTGCCGAAGCCCTGCGCATGGGGCTGTGCAACCGCGTGGTGCCTGCCGGGCAGGCGTTGGAGGCCGCCCTGGCGCTGGCACATCAGTTGGCCGCCTTCCCGCAGGCCACCCTGCGTGCAGACCGCGCCAGCGCGCTGGCCGCCGAGGGCTTGCCTTTGCAGCAGGCCTTGCTGCAGGAGTGGGCGGGTGGCCGCGAATGCCTGGCCGACGCGCTGCGTGGCGCCTCGCGGTTTGCGGCTGGGCAGGGACGCCACGGCCAGTTTTAAGTCAAAATGCCTCCAGGTGCTTGTGTATCAAGCGCCAGCAGCTATAAAAACAGGAGCCATCGGACCGATGGGCGCAGCGCGCTGCAGGTCCGCACACAGCACACCATGAGCAAAACCATTTCCCCCCAGCCACAGGCTTTTGAGCCCGAGTTCATCGCCGGGCTCAAGTCCATCTTTGAAGAAAAGATCGTGTTCAACCAGGTCCTGGGGCTCAAGGTCACCGCCCTGGCGCCTGACGGCGTGGTGGGACGCATCGACATGAAGCCCGACCTGGTGGGTCACTACGCCTACAACCGCATCCACGGTGGCGTGATCAGTGCGGGGCTCGACGCCATGGGCGGCCTGGCCGTGATGGCTGCGATTGGCGCCAAGCACCTGGACGAGCCGCCCGAGCAGCGCCTGCACCGCTTTGCCAAGCTGGGCACCATCGACCTGCGCATCGACTACCTGCGCCCGGGCATTGGCAGCCACTTTGAGCTGCGCGCGCAGGTGTTGCGGCTGGGATCGCGTGTCGCCACGACACGCATGGAGTTTCTGGGGCCGGATGGGCAGATCATGTCGGCGGGGGCTGCGGCTTACATCGTTTCTTGATCCGGGCGTGCTGCCGTGCGCGGGATGTGTGATCCCGCAAGCCTTGCAAGCGCATGCTACGAGAGAACCGTTTGGTTACCGTTCTTGCGTAACGAAGGCATCTTTCCAGGGGCACGAAACCTACGATGACTCTCTTTTCAAGGAGATCTGATGGCCGTGCAAAACCCTTTCTTTGGCAAGCGTGAACCCGAGTCGTTCCAACCCCGCAGCAGCACCACCTCAGGCTCCGTATTGGGCGGCACGGCGGCCAGCAGCGCCGCACCTGCGCAGCCGGTGCCTGCTCCGGCTGCCCCCAAGTCGGCCAGTGCCAGCGACAGCTCGGGCAGCAAGCTCACGGTGGGCCCGAACATCAAGCTCAAGGGCGTGGAGATCACCGACTGCGACACGCTCGTGGTCGAAGGCACGGTCGAGGCCACGATGGATTCGCGCGTGATCCAGATCTCGGAGCACGGCGCCTTCAAGGGCTCGGCTGAGATCGACATTGCCGAGATCCACGGCGAGTTCAACGGCACACTCACCGTGCGGCAAAAGCTGGTGATCTACAGCACCGGCAAGGTCAACGGCAAGATCCGCTACGGCAAACTGGTGGTGGAAGAGGGTGGACAGCTGGCGGGAGAGATCGAGGCCGGTTTTTCCGCATCGTCGTCCAGCAGCACACAGCGGGCAGCAGCCCCCTTGAGGGCTGAGCCAGCCGCGCTGGCAGCCTGATCTGCACTCACAGCCGCGCCCCGATAGGCGCGGGCAGTCTGTTCGATTCCGTTCGGTGGCTCACGCAGGCGCGTTGTGCTTGGGCACCGGGCGCGGCCTGCCCTGGTGGTCGATGGCCACATAGGTCAGGCGCGCCTCCGTCACTTTCACATACTGCCCCTGGGCAGAAAAACGCTCGGCATACACCTCCACCTCCACGGTGACCGAGGTGTTGCCCACGCGCGTGATGGCCGAGAAGAACGACAGGATATCGCCCACGCGCACGGGCTGCTTGAAGATGAATTCATTGACCGCCACCGTGGCCATGCGGCCCTGGATGTAGCGCGCGGGCAGCACGGAGCCCGCCAGGTCGACCTGCGCCATCACCCATCCGCCAAAGATGTCGCCATTGCCGTTGGTGTCGGCGGGCATGGGGATGACCTTGAGCACCAGCTCCTTGTCGGTGGGCAATGCGGCGGGTGGTGGGCTGAAAACGGCAGACATGGGCACAATCTCGGTTGGGGCTGAGCCAATCCTTGGGGAAACCGGTGGTTTCACAAGGCCTCGCGCCCTGAAAAAGCCACCTGGGCATCAGCCAGGTCGGTAAAAACAACAACCGGAATTGTCCCCCATGCGCCACCACGGCGAAACCTCCCCCCCTGCCGCCGCCAGCGCGCCCGGTGCCACCGCCAGTGGCACGGCCGCCAGTCCCGCACCGGTCCAGTCGGACTGGGTCACCCTGCACCGATTGCTGCCCTACCTGTGGCAATACAAATGGCGCGTGATAGCCGCCATCGTCTTCATGGTGGGCGCCAAGTTCGCCAACGTGGGCGTGCCCATCCTGCTCAAGACGCTGGTCGATGCCATGAGCCTGAAGCCGGGCGACCCCGCCGCGCTGCTGGTGGTGCCGGTGGGGCTGCTGGTGGCCTACGGCGCGCTGCGGCTGTCCACCTCGCTGTTCACCGAGCTGCGCGAGCTGGTGTTTGCCAAGGCCACGCAGGGCGCAGCGCGCTCGATTGCGCTGCAGACCTTTGAGCACCTGCACGCCCTGAGCCTGCGGTTTCACCTGGAGCGGCAGACGGGTGGCATGACGCGTGACATCGAGCGCGGTGTGCGCGGCATCGAGTCGCTGATCTCGTTCACGCTGTTCAACGTGGTCGCCACCCTGGTTGAGGTGGTGCTGGTGCTGTCGGTGCTGGCCATCAAGTTCGACGCCTGGTTTGCGTGGATCACGCTGGCGGCGCTGGCGCTGTACATCCTCTTCACGGTGCTGGTGACCGAGTGGCGCACCCAGTTCCGCCGCGAGGCCAACGAGTTCGACTCGGCCGCGCATTCCAAGGCCGTGGATTCGCTGCTCAACTACGAGACGGTGAAGTACTTCAACAACGAAGGCTTCGAGGCCCGCCGCTATGACGAAAGCCTGGAGCGTCTGCGCCGCGCGCGGCTGAAAAGCCAGACCACGCTGTCGCTGCTCAACACCGGCCAGCAGCTCATCATTGCCGTGGGCCTGGTGGCCATGCTCTGGCGCGCAACGCAGGGCGTGGTCGATGGCCGCATGACGCTGGGCGACCTGGTCATGGTCAATGCCTTCATGATCCAGCTGTACATCCCGCTCAACTTTCTGGGCGTGATCTACCGCGAAATCAAGCAGAGCCTGACCGACCTGGACAAGATGTTCACGCTGATGGACAAGGAGCGCGAGGTGGCTGACGCCCCGGGCGCCCATCCGCTGGCGGGGCTGGACCAGCCCACCGTGCGTTTCGAGGACGTGGTGTTTGCCTATGACGCCAAGGGCGGGCGCACCATCCTGCAAGGCATCAGCTTCGAGATCCCGGCGGGCAAGACGGTGGCGGTGGTGGGGCCCTCGGGCTCGGGCAAGAGCACGCTGGCGCGGCTGCTGTTCCGCTTCTACGATATCCAGCAGGGGCGCATCACCATTGCGGGGCAGGAGATCCGCAGCGTGACGCAGGGCAGCGTGCGCCAGGCGATTGGCATCGTGCCGCAGGACACGGTGCTGTTCAACGATACCGTGGCCTACAACATCGCCTATGGCCGCCCTGGCGCCAGCCAGGACGAGATCGAATCCGCCGCCCGCGCCGCGCGCATCCACGACTTCATCGCCAGCACACCCAAGGGCTACGCCACCATGGTCGGCGAGCGGGGGCTCAAGCTCTCGGGCGGTGAAAAGCAGCGCGTGGCGATTGCCCGCACCTTGCTCAAGAACCCGCCCATCCTGATCTTTGACGAGGCCACCAGCGCGCTGGACTCCGCCAACGAACGCGCCATCCAGGCCGAGCTGCAGGGCGTGGCGCAGAACAAGACCACGCTGGTGATTGCCCACCGCCTGTCCACGGTGGTGGACGCGCACGAGATCCTGGTCATGGACGCGGGCCGCATCATCGAGCGCGGCACGCACGCGCAGTTGCTGGCCCTCGGCGGCCGCTACGCCAGCATGTGGTCGCTCCAGCAAAGCGATGCTGCCGCGTGAGCGGCATCCCTCTCTCTTTTATTTGCTCCGCGATTTTTGATCCATGAAGCCCGTCCTTCTTGCCCTCATGTTTTTGTCTGAAGAGCACATCGCCCAGATGGCCCAGACCTTTGAAGTGATCTACGCCCCCGATGCACCGCAGGCCGCCACCGCCATCGCGCAGCACGGCAGCCGCGTGCGTGTGGTGCTCACCATCGGTGCGGTGGGCCTGAGCCCGGCGCAGATCGATGCGCTGTCCGCGCTCACACTCATCTGCGCGCTGGGCGCAGGCTACGAGAACGTGGCGGTGGCCCATGCCAAGGCGCGCGGCATTGTGGTGGCCACCGGTGCAGGCACCAACGACGACTGCGTGGCCGACCACACCTGGGGCCTGCTGATCGCGGCGCAGCGCCGCATCCTGCCGCTGGACAAGGCCACCCGCGCCGGCATCTGGCGCACGGCCTTGCCGCTGCCGCCCAACGTGTCGCACAAGCGGCTGGGCATCATCGGCCTGGGGACCATCGGCAAGAAGATTGCCCAGCGCGCGCTGGGCTTCGAGATCGAGGTGGGCTACCACAACCGCAGTGCGCGAACCGATGTGCCTTACCGCTACTTTGCCGATGTCACGGCGCTGGCCGAATGGGCGGACTTTCTCGTGGTCGCCACGCCGGGCGGCGCGGGCACTAGGCACCTGGTCAACGCAGACGTGCTGACGGCGCTCGGCGCGCGGGGCGTGGTGGTCAACATCGCACGCGGCAGCGTGATCGACACCGCCGCCCTGGCCGCCGCGCTGCGCGACGGCCGCATTGCTGCCGCAGGGCTGGATGTGTATGAGAGCGAGCCCGCCCCTCCGGCCGAGCTGCTGGACCTGGACAACGTGGTGCTCACGCCCCATGTGGCGGGCTGGTCGCCCGAAGCCGTGCAGGCCTCGGTGGACCGGTTCATGGAGAACGCCCGGCGCCATCTGGCGGGTGAGGCGCCGGTCACGCCGGTGTGACCGGTTTGGGGCTGTGCAGGTCGATAGCGCCAGTGGAATATGCGCTGCTAGCTATTGAATCAGGAGCAATGGAATGTCTGTCGATCTGACGGCGCTGCAGACCCGGTTGCGCGCGTTTGCGGCGGAGCGGCGGTGGCAGCCGTTCCACACCCCCAAGAACCTGGCGATGGCGCTGATGGTCGAGGCGGCCGAGCTGGCCGAGATCTTTCAGTGGATGACACCGGAACAGTCGCTCGCCGTGCGTGAGGACCCGGCGCTGAAGGAGCCCATTGCCGATGAGGTGGCCGACGTGCTGCTGTACCTGCTGCAGCTCGCGGACCACGCGGGCGTGGACCTAGCGGAGGCCGTGGAGCACAAGCTGCGCAAAAACGCGGTCAAGCACCCAGTTCCCGATGGTTTGAAATGAAAGCGGCCGGTAGCGCTAGTGCAATACGCCTTTAATGCTATCAAATGGATAGTGGAATAGCGGGCACGTCCCCAGCTGTTGCTTTCGCGCCCGCCCAGCAAAAAGCCCCGCCATGGCGGGGCTTTGGCAAACACCAGGCGACTGCTCGCACCGGTGACGGACGGGCCCACTCAAGGGTCACTTCTTGCGTGCAGCAATGGCCTTCTCGGCAGAGCCCACGAGGTCGGCGCCGATCTGGCCCTTCCACTTTTCGTACACGGGGCGCGTGGCCTTCACGAACGCGTCGCGCTCGGCGGCGGACAGCTGCGTGACGGTCACGCCGTTGGCGGCGATTTCCTTGAGCAGGGGCTTGTCGGCCTCGACCATGCCCTTGCGGGCGATGGCGATTTCTTCCTTGCCGGCGTCGATGGCGGCCTGCTTCACGATCTCGCGGTCCGCAGGGGTCCACGAAGCCCAGATGTCCTTGTTCACCACGAACACCAGCGGGTCGTTCACGTAGCCCCACATGGTGATGTGCTTCTGCGCCACGGTATGCAGCTTGGCGGCCTGGTACACGGCGATGGGGTTCTCCTGGCCGTCCACGGCGCCGCTGGCGAAGGCGGGCTGCGCGTCGGCCCAGCTCATCTGTGTGGGGTTGGCGCCCAGTGCGGTGAAGGTGTCCAGGAACAGGGGCGAGCCCACCACGCGGATCTTCAGGCCCTTGAGGTCGGCGGGGCTCTTGATGGCCAGCTTGGAGTTGGAGATTTCGCGGTAGCCGTTTTCACCCCAGGCCAGGGGCACGACGCCGGCCTTGTCCAGCGTGGCGAAGATCTGCTTGCCCACATCGCCCTGCGTCACTGCATCGACGGCGGCGTAGTCAGGGAACAGGAAGGGCAGCGAGAACAGGTTGAGTGCCTTGACCTGGGGCGACCAGTTGATGGTGGAGCCCACGGCCATGTCGATCACGCCCTGGCGCAGCGCGCTGAACTCGCGCGTCTGGTCGCCCTGGATCAGCGACACCCCGGGGTAGAGCTTGATGTTGATGCGGCCCTGGGTGCGCTCGCGCACCTTGTTGGCCCACAGCTCGCCGCCCTTGCCCCAGGGAAAGGCCGTGCCCAGCACCAGCGACATGCGGTACTCGCTCTTGTACGCGGTCTGCGCGATGGCGGCTGGGGCGGTGAACGCCAGGGCGGCGGCAGCGGCCACGGCGGAAGTGAGGAAGGTGCGCAGTTTCATTGTTTCAGTCTCCTGGTTAGAAATTCGTCGGCAAGGGGTCAGTAGCCCAGTTTGGCGGGCAGCCACAGGGCCAGTTGCGGGAAGGCGATCACGGCCACCATCACAAGGAACATGGCGAACAGCATCCAGCCCACCCAGCGCACGGTCGATTCCATGCGCACACCGGCAATGCGGCAAGACACCATCAGGTTCACGGCCAGTGGCGGGGTGAACTGGCCCAGAGCCACCTTGAGCGTGAGGATGACGCCAAACCACACCGGGTCCCACTTGTAGTGCTGCATGATGGGTAGCAGCAGCGGCACAAAGATCAGGAAGATCGAGATGCCGTCAAGGAACATGCCCACCGTGATCAGCAGCACGATGAGCAGCGCCAGCACGCCGTACTCGCCCAGGCCCGAGTTCACGATGGCGTTGGCCACCGGGTCGATCACGCCCAGCGTGGACAGCGAATACGCAAAGATGCCCGCGAGCGACACCACGATGAGGATCACGGCGGACAGCTCGCCCGATTCGCGCAAGATGGGGAACAGGTCGCGCACAGAAATCGTGCGGTGGATCACCATGCCCACGAACAGGCCGTAGAACACCGCGACCACGGCGGCTTCCGTCGGCGTGAACCAACCGGCCCGCATGCCGCCCAGGATCAGCACCGGTGCGGCCAGGCCCCAGGTGGCCTCGCGCAGGCTCTTCCAGAATGGGGGGCGGGGCATGGTGGCTTCGAGCGCGCCCATCTTGTGCTTGCGCGCCATCCACACGGCGGGCACGATCAGCGCCACGCCTGCCAGGATGCCGGGGATCATTCCGGCCGCAAACAGCGCGGGCACCGAGGCGCCCGGCACCAGCACCGAGTAGATGATGAACGCGACCGAGGGCGGGATCAGGATGTCCGTGGCCGCGGCGGCCCCCACCACGCTGGCCGAGAACGAGGGCGGGTAGCCCGCGCGCGACATGGCCGCGATCATCACCCCGCCCACAGCGGCGGCATTGGCCGGGCCCGAGCCCGAGATGCCGCCCAGGAACATGGCCACCGCAATGGCCACCAGCGGCAGCATGCCCGGGCCACGCCCGACGATGGCCACGGCGAAGTTCACGAGGCGCAGCGCCACGCCCGAGCGGTCGAAGATGGAGCCCACCAGCACGAACATCGGAATGGCCAGCAGCGGGTATTTGCCCAGCCCGGCGTAGAAGTTCTGCGGCACGGCCAGCAGGCCGAACCACTGGCTGTCGGCATTGGCCAGCGCGATGGCGGCGGCTCCGGCCAGGCCCAGCGCGGCACCAATCGGCACGCCCACAAACATCAGGCCCAGAAAGGCCACAAACAGCAGCGTGGCGATCATGGTTGCGCATCCTTGTGCGCCGGGGCGGCATCGCTGACCGCGCCGCGGCTGCGGCGGATGAACAGCCCGATGGCGCGTGCCGTGATGAGCGCAGAGAACACGGGCAGCCAGATCGAATACCACCACTGCGGCACGCCGATGCCGGGGGAGGTTTCGCCAAAGCTGTAGTCGTCCCACACCACGCGCACGCTCAGGACGGCGATGACGCCAAACAGCAGGGCCACGGTGGCCGCGCCCAGCATGGACAGGCGCTTGCTGCGCAGGGCAGAGCCGCCCTCGGCAAAGTACTCGATGCGGATGTGCTGGTCACGTGCCACGGCGGCCGAGCCTGCGATGAGCGCCAGCGCGATCATCAGGAACACCGAGATTTCTTCTGTCCAGGCGAACGAGGAGTTGGTGAAGTAACGCACCAGCACGTTGGCAAATGTGATGAGTGCGAGGGCCGCCATGACGATGACGGTGAGCCAGTCTTCAAGGCGCAGCGAGCGGGGCTCGGCCTCGGGACTCGCGGCGCCGGGCAGTGCGTCGGTCGCAGGCCCTTGGGGGGAGGAGGAGGACATGGGGCAGGGGAAGGAGGAGAACAAACACGGGAGCATGCGGGTCGCCCTGCCCGGCAGTGTTGTGCACCAGGGGCCTCGACGCGGAGCGCTGTAGGCGCCGCTTTCTATTATGCGATGGGTTGCTATGCATGCACACCATTGGTGCGCCGCGTCAGCACTGTGTAAACCCTCATGCCAGCGGCCAGCACGGTGTAGCCCGCGCGCGGATAATGCACCGATGGAAACCAAGTGGCTTGAAGATTTCGTCAGTCTTGCGGAAACCCGCAGCTTCAGCCGGTCAGCGCAGCTGCGGCATGTGACCCAGCCAGCGTTCTCGCGGCGCATCCAGGCGCTGGAGGCCTGGGCCGGCACTGACCTGGTGGACCGCAGCTCCTACCCCACCCGGCTGACCCCGGCCGGCAAGACCCTGTACGACCAGGCCCTGGAAATGCTCCAGTCGCTGCAGAACACGCGTGCCATGCTGCGCGCGCACACCAGCGCAGGCAAGGACATGATCGAGTTCGCCGTGCCCCACACGCTGGCGTTCACGTTCTTCCCGGCCTGGGTGTCCAGCCTGCACGACAAGTTCGGCCCGTTCAAAAGCCGCCTGATTGCGCTGAATGTGCACGACGCGGTGATGCGCCTGGTCGAAGGCGGGTGCGACCTGCTGATCGCATACCACCACCCCTCGCAGCCCTTTCAGCTCGATGCCGATCGGTATGAGATGGTCAGCCTGGGTCAGGAAGTGTTGTCGCCCTACAGCAAGGCCGACGCCGAGGGCCAGCCCGTGCACCGCCTGCCCGGCCGCGCAGGCCAGCCGCTGCCCTACCTGGGCTATGCGCCCGGCGCTTACCTGGGGCGGGTGACCGAACTCATCCTCAAACAATCGCAGACGCCCATTCATCTGGAGCGCGTGTACGAGACCGATATGGCCGAAGGTCTCAAGGCCATGGCGCTGGAAGGGCATGGCGTGGCCTTCTTGCCCCACAGCGCCGTGAAGAAGGAGTTGCGCTCGCGCCGCCTGGTCAGCGCCGCGCCCCCCGACACCGAAGGCCTGCAGATGACCATGGATGTGCGCGCCTACCGCGAAAAGCCCAATGGCAAGGACACCCCCAAAGGCACGGCGCAGGCGCTGTGGACCTACCTGCAGGCCCAAGCGGCCTCATGCTAAGGGTAAATACGGACATAAACACTTTGCATAGTTGTGCGCGCAAACGGCATTGGAATTTCACCGTAACGACACGTACAGTCTGCGCCATCGCCGGATCGGTGGATAGCAGCGTGTGCCTTGGCAGGGCCCCACGGTGGCACGAAGATTGCAAACCCGGTTCATTCCTTCACAGAGGCATCGTATGAAAGTTCAGCATTGGGGATTGGCCTGGGGCCTCGCAGCACTGTGCTGTGCGGTCGGTGCGTCTGCGCAGGCCAGCGTGCTGGAGCGCGTGGCTGGCGGTGGCAAGCTGGTCATTGCCTACCGTGAATCCTCGGTGCCTTTCTCGTACGTCGACAGCCAGTCGGGCAAGCCTGTGGGCTATGCGCTGGACCTGTGCCTGCGCATGGCCGAGCTGGTGCGCAAGAAGACCGGCAAGAAGGACATGGAGATCGAGCTGGTGCCTGTCACGCCGGCCAACCGCATCGCCATGATCGAGCAGGGCAAGGCCGACATGGAGTGTGGCTCCACCACCAACAACGCCGAGCGGCGCCAGAAGGTGGCCTTCACCATCCCCCACTTCATCACCGGCGCGCGGCTGCTGGTCAAGTCCTCCAGCACCATCGACAGGGTGGAGGATCTCAACGGCAAGAAGCTGGTGTCCACCAAGGGCACGACGCCCCTGAAGGCGGCCGACCAGGCCAACCGCGAGCGCCTGATGGGCATCACCATCGTCGAAGCCCCCGACCATGCCAAGGCGGTCGAGATGGTCGAGAAGGGTGAGGCCGATGCGTTTGTGATGGACGACGTGCTGCTGTACGGCCTGGCGGCCGGGCGGCCCGACCCCAAGGCGCTCAAGGTGGTGGGCCGCTTCATGACCACCGAGCCACTGGCCATCATGCTGCCCAAGAACGACCCTGAGTTCAAAAAGCTGGTGGACGAGGAAATGCGCCGCCTGATTACCAGCCGCGAGATTTACCCGATTTACGACAAGTGGTTCAACAAGGCCATTCCGCCCAACAACACCGTGCTGAGCCTGCCGGTCAGTTACTTGTTGCGCGACTTCTGGAAATACCCTACCGACCAGGTCCCGTTCTGACTAATATCCCTGGTTGCGTGCTACCCCTTTTTGGAGTGCGGTCCTGACCGGTTACCCCCGGCTGGCCCCTGTCTCTAAAATCCCCCCCTTTTTCGTTTTCAACACAAGGAGATCCCTATGAAGAAACATTTGCTCGCGGTTGCCGTGACCGCCTTGGCTGCAGGCAGCGTATTTGCCCAGGCCAATGACACTCTGGCCAAGATCAAGGCCTCCGGCAGCGTGACGCTGGGCGTGCGCGAGTCTTCGGGTCTTTCGTACACGCTGGGCAACGGCAAGTACGTGGGTTTCCACACCGAAATGGGCGAGATCGTTCTGCACGACATCCAGAAGCAACTGGGCTTGCCCAAGCTGGATATCAAGTACCAGCCCGTGACCTCGCAAAACCGTATTCCGCTGGTGACCAACGGCACCGTGGACCTGGAGTGTGGCTCCACCACCAACAACGCCGCCCGCCAAAAGGACGTGGCGTTTGCCGTGACCACCTATGTGGAAGAAGTGCGCACCGTGGTGAAGGCCAACTCGGGCATCACCTCGATCAAGGACCTGAACGGCAAGACCGTGGCCACCACCACCGGCACGACCTCCGTGCAGACCCTGCGCAAGCACGAACGTGCTGGCGGCATCGACTTCAAGGAAGTGTTCGGCAAGGACCACGCCGACAGCTTCCTGATGCTGGAAACCGGCCGTGCTGACGCGTTCGTGATGGACGGCTCCATCCTGGCTGCCAACATCTCCAAGTCCAAGAACCCTGCCGATTACAAGATCGTGGGCGAAGTGCTGTCGGTGGAACCCATCGCCTGCATGCTGCGCAAGGACGACCCCGCGTTCAAGAAGGCTGTGGACGACTCCATCAAGCGCCAGATTGCCGACGGCTCGCTGGCCAAGCTGTACGACAAGTGGTTCATGCAACCCGTGCCACCGACCAACACCAAGATCGGCCTGCCGATGTCCGACGCTACCAAGGCAGCCTGGGCATCGCCTAACGACAAGCCCATGGAAGACTACGCCAAGAAGTAAGCTCTGTAACGCTTGTGCCCCTTCGGCCAGCTGGTTTGAAGGGGCTTTTTTGTTGGGTCGGCCCAGTGGGTCCCCCAGCGCAAAACCAAAAATTAAAGGGGTGCTCCTATGAGTTGGGATTGGCAGGTGTTCTGCCAGGACACCATGGACCGGGATGTGGTGCAGGGCTGCTTTGGCAAAGGCGGCGAGATCACCTACCTGGACTGGATGCTGTCGGCCTGGGGCTGGACGGTGTCCGTTTCGCTGCTGGCCTTGCTGCTGGCGCTTGTGTTGGGTTCATTCATCGGTACGCTGCGCACCTTGCAGGATCGCCCGATGATCGTTCGGCTGGGCAATGCCTGGGTCGAGCTGTTTCGCAATATTCCGCTGCTGGTGCAGATTTTCCTGTGGTACCACGTGCTGCCCAGCCTGTTCCCGGTGCTGCGGGGCGTGCCCGGTTTTGCGCTGGTGGTGCTGGCGCTGGGCTTTTTCACCTCGGCACGTATCGCCGAGCAGGTGCGCTCGGGCATCCAGGCCCTGCCACGCGGCCAGCGGTATGCCGGCATGGCCATGGGTTTCACCACCTTCCAGACCTACCGCTATGTGCTGCTGCCCATGGCGTTTCGCATCATCATTCCGCCGCTGACCAGCGAGACGATGAACATCTTCAAGAACTCGTCCGTGGCGTTTGCCGTGTCGGTGGCCGAACTCACCATGTTCGCCATGCAGGCGCAGGAAGAAACCTCGCGCGGCATCGAGGTCTATCTGGCGGTGACCACGCTGTACATCATCTCGGCGTTTGCGATCAACCGCATCATGGCCTTCATTGAAAAACGCGCACGCATCCCTGGCATGGTCGTGAGTGGCGCGGCCGGAGGGGGGCATTGACATGAATCTCGATTTCTCCTTCTACAACTGGGACCTGATCTCCAACTTCGTGCTCAAGGGGCTGTACTTCAGCCTGATCCTCACGCTGGTGGCCACCATCGGGGGCGTGCTGTTTGGCACCGTGCTGGCACTCATGCGCCTGTCAGGCAAGAAGTGGCTGGATGTGCCCGCCACCATCTACGTCAACGGCATGCGCTCCATTCCGCTGGTGATGGTGATCCTGTGGTTCTTCCTGCTGGTGCCTGCCATCATCGGCCGCCCCATTGGCGCGGAAGTGTCTGCAGTCATCACCTTCATTGCCTTTGAGGCAGCGTACTTCAGCGAAATCATGCGCGCTGGCATCCAGTCCATCCCACGCGGCCAGGTGTACGCCGGCCAGGCATTGGGCATGACCTACGGCCAGAACATGAAGCTGGTGGTGCTGCCCCAGGCGTTCCGCAACATGCTGCCCGTGCTGCTCACCCAGACCATCATTCTGTTCCAGGACACGTCGCTGGTTTACGCCATTGGCGCCTACGACATGCTCAAGGGCTTTGAAGTGGCGGGCAAGAACTTTGGTCGTCCGATCGAGGCGTACCTGGCCGCTGCGGTTCTGTACTTCATCATGTGCTATGCGCTGTCCTGGGCGGTCAAGCGCCTGCACCAGAAGATCGCGATCATCCGCTGATCGAGGCTGGTGCAAAAGAGATTGGATTGAGGAAAAAGAAATGATCGAACTCAAAAACGTATCCAAGTGGTATGGCCCGGTGCAGGTGCTCAACGAGTGCTCGGCCACCATCAACAAGGGTGAAGTGGTCGTGGTCTGCGGGCCCTCGGGCTCTGGCAAGTCCACACTCATCAAGACCATCAACGCGCTCGAACCCTTCCAGAAGGGCGAGATCACGGTCGATGGCGTGAAGCTGCATGACCCCAGCACCAACCTGCCCAAGCTGCGCAGCCGCGTGGGCATGGTGTTCCAGCACTTCGAGCTGTTCCCCCACCTGTCGGTGACGGACAACCTGACCATTGCGCAGATCAAGGTGCTGGGCCGCAGCGCGGACGACGCCAAGAAGCGCGGCCTCAAGATGCTGGAGCGCGTGGGCCTGATCGCCCACAAGGACAAGTTCCCCGGCCAGCTCTCGGGCGGCCAGCAGCAGCGCGTGGCCATTGCGCGCGCGCTGAGCATGGACCCCATCGTGATGCTGTTCGACGAACCCACATCCGCGCTCGACCCCGAAATGGTCGGTGAAGTGCTGGACGTGATGGTGGGCCTGGCCAACGAAGGCATGACCATGATGTGCGTGACCCACGAAATGGGCTTTGCCCGCAAGGTGAGCAACCGCGTGATCTTCATGGACGTGGGCGGCAAGATCCTGGAAGACTGCTCCAAGGACGACTTCTTCAACAACCCCGACGCACGCCAGCCGCGTACCAAGGACTTCCTCAACAAGATCCTGCAGCACTGAACGGTGCTTGCCCCCCCTGCCGCAAGGGTTGGGGGCTACAAAAAAAGCGCTCTCCGGAGCGCTTTTTTCATGGGGCTACCCAAGGCTGAACGTCTGCCGCGCGCAGGCTAACGCTTGCTCCGCCGACCGGCTGGCGAGGGGCTTTCCACGATGAGTTGCGACTCGAAATCCGTCCACAGATCGTCGCGCCGCTTCAGTGCCTCGGACACCGCCTTGTGCCGCAGCTGGGCCACGGCCGACACCAGCGCATTGCACAGGAAAAACGCGGCGGTGTAAGAGTCGAACGGCGACGCATTGGACGTGCGCACCTGCAGCCGGTGGTGGGACAGCGCGGCCAAGGGCGCAGCGGCGCTGTCGGTGATGGCCAGCACCTGGGCCCCCGCGTCGCGAAAGCGCTGCGCCACTTTCACCGGCCCGCTGGCGTAGCGGCGGATGCTGAAGACCAGCAAGGCATCTTCGGGCTGGATCCACAGCAGCTGGTCGGTGGCGTCCACCGCGCCAGCCCCCAGTTCGTGCACGCCCGGGCGGCACATGTTCAGGTGCAGCGCCAGCCAGGCGGCCACCGGGGCACTGTTGATCTGCGCCAGCACAAAGATGCGTCCCTTGCCCTGTGCGATACGTGCCACCATGGCCTCGAAGGCCGCCATGTCCAGTCCGTCGCGCGTGGTGGTGAGGTTGTGCTGGTCGTGCAGCAGCGCGTCGTCCACGCACTGCTGCAGGCTGCGCCGGGTGCCGATGGTGACCGGCGCGCGCTGCCCCGCCGTTTGCAGCAGGGCGGTGACCTCGGCCCGCGCCTCGCGCTGGGCCTCGGCATAGCTGCCGTAGCCCAGCTTGGCAAACAGCCGCACCACGGTCGATGCACTGGTGCCAGTGCGCGCAGCGAGGGCGGTGGCGGACTCCAGCAGTGCGTGGGGGTAGTCGCGCCCCAGGGCCTCGGCCAGCGCCCGTTCGCTGGCGGTCAGGTCGGCGTCCTGGCGGGCCAGCCGCTCGGTCAGCAAGGCGCTGGATTCGTGCAATGATGATTTCATAAAATTCTCATTCGTGCAAAATACGTTGCAGAACCCCGGGTCGCGTGCAACACTGCGGCCCAAATTTTGCCCCTACCTGGGGCTTGCCCAAGGACAACGATGCTCAATACCCTGAACGAAGGTCTGCTGCCGGTGCGTGCGCAGGTCCTGGACTGGCTGGCCAGACAGCAGCAGTCCATGCAAGACCTGTTGCAAAAAGTGGTCAATATCGAGAGCGGCAGCCGCAATGAGGCGGGCGTGACAGCCGTGGCCCATGCCCTGGCCGAGCGCCTGCAGGCGGCCGGTGTGCCGGTGCAGTTCGAGCCCGTGCCCGGTTATGGCGTGCTGCTGCATGCGCAGGTCAACCCGGCAGAGGGCGCTGCAGCCGGTGGCGCGCCCATCATCCTCATGGGGCACATGGACACGGTGTTTCCCGATGGCACCGTGGCCAAGCGCCCCTACCGCGAAGAAGCGGGGCGCGCCTACGGCCCAGGCGTGGCCGACATGAAGTCCGGCCTGGTGCTCAACGTGTTTGTGGCCGAGGCCTTTGCGCGCTGCGGCGGCCTGCAGGCGCCGCTGCACCTGTTCTTCTCGTGCGATGAAGAGATCGGTTCGCCCGCCACGCGTGACCTCATCATGGCCCGCGTGCGGGGGGCGCGTGTGGTGTTCAACGCCGAGCCGGGCCGTGTCAGCGGCAACGTGGTCACCAGCCGCAAGGGCTCGATGGTGGTGGAGTTCGAGGTGCAGGGCGTGGCCGCGCATGCAGGCATCAACCACGCCGCTGGCGCCAGCGCCATCGAAGCCCTGGCCCGCAAGACCTTGGCGCTGCATGCGCTGACCGACCCGGCCACGGGCGTCACCTGCAACGTGGGCGTGGTGCAAGGGGGCATCGTGCCCAACATGGTGGCGCCCCACGCCCGCGCTGAGGTGGACCTGCGCTTTACCGCCGACACCGACCCCGACGAACTGCTGGAGCGCGTGCGTGCCATCGTCGAAGAAGAGTCCGTGCCCCGCACTCAGGGCCGCATCACCACCACGCGCCGCACCCTGCCCATGAAGCCCACCCCGGACGACCTGCTGGCGCTGTACCAGCAAGGCGCGCGGTCGCTGGGCTTTGAGGTGCAAGGCGAGTTCACCGGCGGCGCGGCCGACAGCGGCCTGACCGCATCGGTGGGCGTGCCTACGCTGTGCGCCACGGGCCCGGTGGGCGGCCACGCACACACCGAACGCGAGTACTGCGAGCTGTCCACCTTTGTGCCACGCGCGCAGGCCGTGGCGCTGGCCGTGCTGGCACACCCCTGATTTTTTGTACCTTCCCGCCCCTTTTTTGAGTTCTTTGATCGTCATGCACACCACACCTTCCCGTCGCCACCTTCTGACCACCGGACTGGGCCTTGCTGGCCTCGCTGCGCTGCCCGCCATGGCGCAAGACAAGTTCCCTTCGCGCCCGATCACGCTGGTGGTGCCCTTCCCGCCGGGTGGGTCGGTGGACATCATGGCGCGCCAGTATTCCGAGCCGCTGTCGCGCGTGCTGGGCGTGCCCATCGTGGTGGAAAACCGCGCCGGCGCCGGTGGCTCGGTGGGCGCGCAGTATGTGGCGCGCTCCAAGGCCGATGGCTACACCCTGGTCGTGTCATCGCAAAGCAGCCACCTGGCCAACCCGCTGACCCAGCCCAAGATCGGCTACGACCCGGTCAAGGATTTTGAGAACATCGCCATCCTGGGCCGCCAGCCCAACGCGCTGGTGGTGCACAGCAGCCTGCCGTTCAAGACCTTCAAGGAGTTCATCGACTACGCCAAGAAGAACCCGGGCAAGCTCAACTACGGCAGCGGCGGCGTGGGCAGCATGGGCCAGCTCAATGTGGAAATGCTCAAGGTGTCCACGGGCGTGTTCACCACGCACATTCCCTACCGTGGGGGCACGCCGCTGATCACGGGCGTGCTGGGCAACGAGGTGCAGTTCATCCTCGACAACCTGGTCATCATGCTGCCCCACATCCAGGCGGGCAAGGTGCGCGCCCTGGCCGTGGCGGCCGACCAGCGCCTGCCGCAACTGCCCGATGTGCCCACCATGGCCGAGGTGGGCCACCCCGAGCTCAACCTCACCTCCTGGACAGGCCTGGCCGCGCCTGCGGGCACACCCGATGCGGTGGTGCAGACGCTGTACAAGGCCGTGCGCCAAGTGGCCACATCGCCCGCCATGGTGGCCAACCTCAAGGACCGGGGTGTGATCGTGCCGGAAGAGATGTCGCCCGCCGCGTTCGAAAAAATGATGGCGGACCGGATGGTGAAGTTCGGCGCGGTCGTCAAACGCGCAGGGATCACCGCCGAATAAACCGGCAAATCTGCCTCTGGCGCTACCGTGGTGAGCCATTTCACGCGGTAGCGCTACGAACATATGCCTCGCCAGCTATGAAATTGAGAGCGTTTGGAGGCGGCATGTCCGCAATGGGACAATGACGCCCATGACTGCAGCCCCCCAAACCCTCACCATCACCCGCCCCGACGACTGGCACCTGCATGTGCGCGACGGCGAGCCCCTGCACACCGTCGTGCCCCACACCGCCGCCCAGTTCGGGCGCGCGATCATCATGCCCAACCTGCGCCCACCGGTCACCACGGCCGAGCAGGCCCTGGCCTACAAGCAGCGCATCCTGGCCGCCGTGCCCGCAGGCATGCGCTTTGAGCCGCTGATGACGCTGTACCTCACCGACAACCTCCCGCCCGAAGAAATCGTGCGTGCCAAGGCCGCAGGCGTGGTGGCCTGCAAGCTCTACCCCGCAGGCGCCACCACCAACAGCGACGCGGGCGTGACCGACCTGCGCAAGACCTACAAGACACTGGAAGCCATGCAGAAGGCCGGCATGCTTCTGCTGGTGCACGGCGAAGTGACCAGCAGCGACATTGACCTGTTCGACCGCGAGGCCGTGTTCATCGAGCAGCAGCTCATCCCGCTGCGCCGCGACTTCCCCGAGCTGAAGATCGTCTTCGAGCACATCACCACCAAGGACGCGGCCGACTACGTGGCCAGCGCCGACCGCTTCACCGCCGCCACCATCACCGCGCACCACCTGCTGTACAACCGCAACGCCATCTTCATCGGCGGTGTGCGCCCCCATTACTACTGCCTGCCAGTGCTCAAGCGCGAGACCCATCGCGTGGCCCTGGTGCAGGCCGCCACCAGCGGCAGCAGCAAGTTCTTTTTGGGCACCGACAGTGCACCGCACCCGGCGCACCTCAAGGAGCACGCCACCGGCTGCGCGGGCTGCTACACCGCCCACGCGGCCATCGAGATGTATGCCGAGGCGTTCGACAACGCGGGTGCGCTCGACCAGCTCGAAGGCTTCGCCAGCTTCCACGGCCCGGACTTCTACAGCCTGCCGCGCAACACCACCACCATCACCCTGCGCCGCGAGTCGTGGACACCGCCCGACAGCTTTGCGTTTGGCGAGGCCGAACTCAAGCCCCTGCGCGCCGGTGAAGCCCTGCCGTGGCGGCTGGTGTAAGTCCGCCCTTCGACGCCATCGACTGGAGCGCCCCCTGGCTGGCGCCGTGGCGCGGCCTGGGCCAACCCCTGGCCCGGCAGCTGCTGCAGGATGACCCATCGGTGCACCAGGCATTGCAGACCGCAGCGCCGCAGGGTGCTCCCGTGGTTTTTGTGCCCCAGTCCGCACTGCCCGAAGGCACCGCCTACGAGCAGTACATCTGGGACACCCGCCGCGTGCCCACGCGCGACAACCTGCACGACTTTTTCAACGGCCTGGTGTGGTTGCGGTTTCCGCACACCAAGCGGCGCCTGAACCAGCTGCAGGCCCAGGCCATCGCCGCCGATGGCGTGCAGGCCGTGCGCGGACCGCTGCGCGATGCACTCACGGTGTTTGATGAAAACGGCGCACTGCTGCAGGCGCCGGATGCCCTATGGGATGCGCTCCGGGCGAGGGACTGGCAGCGCCTGTTCATCGACCTGCGCCCGCTGTGGGGCCAGGCCCGGCTGGTGCTGTTCGGGCACGCACTGCTCGAAAAGCTGGTTTTTCCGCGAAAACCCATGGTGGCGCACGTATTTCATGCGCCGGCAGCTATTGATTCCATAGCGGAGGTGGATGCGTGGCTGGCAGGGCAGGTGGAGGCCTCGGCATGGTCCAGCAAGCCCTTCACGCCGCTGCCCGTGCTGGGCGTGCCCGGCTGGTGGCCGGCCAATGCAGCGCCGGGCTTCTATGCCGATGCGCAGGTGTTCCGGCCCTTGCGGGCCGCGGCGGTTTCGTAATTCCCGCCAAGGCTTGTGTGATAAGGCCCCAGCCGGGGTTTGCACCTACCATAGCGCGATGAAATCGCGGCCATGGGGGCTGCCACGGCCTCGCCGCCTGGAGACTGGCGCTTGAAGCGGCGCCCCCGGCCCCCATCTGAGCCAGCAAACACTCGTTGTTGTTTACCCCACGGAGAAACCATTCCATGAAGCGGATCCTTTTGTTTGTGATGACCAACCTGGCCGTCGTTGTCGTGCTGGGGGTGGTGGCCAGCCTGCTGGGCGTGAACCGCTACCTCACGGCCAACGGGCTCAACCTGGGCGCGCTGCTGGGCTTCGCGCTCATCATGGGTTTTGGCGGCGCGATCATCTCGCTGCTCATCAGCAAACCCATGGCCAAGTGGACCTCGGGTGTGCGCGTGATCGACGGCTCCGGCTCGCCCGACGAGCGCTGGATCGTCGAGACCGTGCGCAAGTTCGCCGACCAGGCCCAGATCGGCATGCCCGAAGTCGGCATCTTTGAAGGCGACCCCAATGCGTTTGCCACGGGCGCGTTCAAGAACTCCGCCCTGGTGGCGGTGTCCACCGGCCTGCTGCAGGGCATGACCCGCGACGAGGTCGAGGCCGTGATCGGCCACGAAGTGGCCCACATCGCCAACGGCGACATGGTGACCATGACGCTGATCCAGGGTGTGATGAACACCTTTGTGGTGTTCCTGTCGCGCGTCATCGGCTACGCGGTGGACAGCTTCCTGCGCAAGAACGACGAGAACAGCTCGGGCCCCGGCATCGGCTACTACGTGACCACCATCGTGCTCGACATCGTGCTGGGCTTTGTGGCCGCGATGATCGTGGCCTGGTTCAGCCGCCAGCGCGAGTTCCGCGCCGACGCGGGCGCTGCCCAGCTGATGGGCCGCCGCCAGCCCATGATCAACGCGCTGGCCCGCCTGGGTGGCATGCACCCCGGCGAGCTGCCCAAGAGCGTGGCGGCCATGGGCATCGCCGGTGGCATTGGCAAGCTGTTCAGCACCCACCCGCCCATCGAAGAGCGCATTGCTGCGCTGCAAAACGCACAGCAGCAATAAACCGAACCGCCTCAGGCGCAACGCCTGATCGGCCCCGAAGGCCGCCACAGTCTTGCACTGTGGCGGCCTTTTTGTTGGTGCGTGGCGGCTGTTGCTTTGGCGCTCCGGCAGGGTGTGGCCTGTTGTGGGCCGGCTCAAGGACTTGTAACCTTTTGTCGATACATTCCCAACGCCTGCCACCCCCAGCGGCAGTCCCGCGTTGCCCCATTCACCCTCACGAGAGCCTCCCATGTCCATCTCCCACGCACGTGTTGCTGTCCGCCTGGCCCTGGCTTTTGGGGTGGTCTGCCTCGTCATGTCCCTGTCGGCGGCGGTGGGCATCTGGCGGCTGGCCGGGCTGCAGGACATTGCGGACGACCTGGGCGGTGCGTCGTCCGAGCGCGCGCTGCTGGCGCGGGAGCTGCACGCCATCGTGGTGCTCAGCTCCGCCCGCGCCGAAACGCTGCTGGAGATCGACAACAACCCCGACTACGCGGCGCGCATCGACGCCGACCGTAAGACCACCTCGGCCCGCTCGTCCGAAGTCCGCAAGCGCCTGGACGAGCTGGCGGCAGACCCGGAATCCCAGGCGTTGTTCGATGCCATCGACAAGGCGGGCAACGGTTTTCGCACGGTGCGGGACGACCTCGTCAAGCGCCGCAAGGCGGGCGAGGCCTTGCCGCCCGACGCCATTGCCAAGCAGCTGCGTCCTGCGGCAGACGCCTACGCCGCAGCCGTGGACAAGCTGGCCGAATACCAGCGCCAGCGTGTGGCCGAAGCGCGTGCCGCTGCCGCCCGCAGCGAAAGCCAGGGCATCACGCTGCTGGCGGCGGGCTCGTTGGTGGGCTTGCTGCTGAGCCTGGCCTGCGCCTGGCTGCTATCGCGCTCCATCCTGCAGCCCCTGGCCCATGCGTCCGAGGTGACCGACCGCATTGCCGAAGGCGACCTCACTTCCCCCGTGCCCGCGCCGCAGGCGGGCAACCGCGACGAGCTGCAGGCCCTGCTGGCGCGCCTGGGGGGCATGCAGGCGCGGCTGGCCGAGCTGGTGGTGGGAATGCGCCAGGCCAGCACCTCGGTGGCCGGTGCCAGCAGCGAGATCGCGGCAGGCAACAGCGACCTGTCGGCCCGCACCGAGCAGACCGCATCCAACCTCGAAGAGATCGCCGCCAGCATGGAGGAGCTGCTGGCCACGGTGCGCCACAGCGCCGACGCGGCAGCGCAGGCCAGCACCCTGGCCACTGGCGCCAGCAGCGTTGCCCAGCGCGGGCGTGAGGCGGTGGACCGCGTGGTGGGCACCATGGACGGCATTGCGCTGTCGTCGCGCCGCATTGCCGACATCACCAGCGTGATCGATGGCATTGCGTTCCAGACCAACATCCTCGCGCTGAATGCGGCCGTGGAGGCAGCCCGTGCTGGCGAACAAGGGCGGGGCTTTGCGGTGGTGGCGAGCGAAGTGCGCAGCCTGGCGCAGCGTTCCGCCACGGCGGCCAAGGAGATCGGGGGGCTGATCAGCGACAGCGTGCGGCAGGTGGACGAGGGCACCCAGCTGGTCCACGCGGCAGGCGGCACCATGGGCGAGATCGTGAACTCGGTGCAGCAGGTGGCCACCATCATTGGCGAGATCAGCACTGCGGCGCGCGAGCAGACCACGGGCCTGAGCCAGGTGGGTGAGGCGGTTTCGCAGCTCGACCAGATGACGCAGCAGAACGCCGCACTGGTGGAAGAATCCTCCGCCGCCGCGCAGGGCCTGCGGGTGCAGGCGCAGCAGCTGGCCGAGCTGGTGGAGGCGTTCCGCCTGCCTTCGGGCAGCGCGCTGCCTCGCTAGTGTGCTATCCCGCAAATAACTGCACATGAAGTCGCGTCCTCACCCCCAGGGCTGCGTTGCAAATCCTCGCGATAGCTACGGCTATCACTGCGGTTTGCGCCTTGCCCTGGGCGCGATGCCATCGATTTCATTTCGTGCAGCTATTTGCGGGACAGCACACTAGGCGAGAGTACACCGGGCTTTCACGTCAGATCCACCCGCCAGCGCCTGCGCGGCGCGCGCAGTGCATGGCGCTTGCGGTACTCGGCCGGTGCCATGCCGGTGTAGCGCACAAAGATGCGCCGGAACGCCGCCGGGTCGGCATAGCCGCAGGCCGTGGCAATGCTGGGCACGCTCTCCAGCGTCACCTCCAGCAGCACCTTGGCGCGTGCGCAGCGCAGGCTGTGCAGGTGGTCCAGCGGCGACTGCGACAGCTCCAGCTGAAAGTGCCGCAGCAAAGTGCGCGGGCTCACCGCCGCCGCCTCAGCCAGCCGGGCCAGCGAATAGGGCTCGTCCAGATGGGTCTCCATCCAGGCCATGGCGCGGGCCAGGGTGCTGTCGCGCGTCGCTGGGATGTGCTGCTGCGCGTTGGCCTGCAGCGCAGCCCGGGCGCGTTCGTGGTCGGGCCGCAGCACGCTGGCGCAGGTCTGGGCCAGCGCGTCGCCCAGTGCGTGGCGCACCAGGGCGATGGCCATTTCTCCCAGGCTGTGGGGCAGCGCACAGCTGAGCCAGGGGCCGTCGTCGGTCAGGTCGTGGCCTGCATCGAGGTCGATGTCGGGAAAGTCGCGCTCAAACCCGGCCAGGTAGAACCACGGCAGGCCGCAGCGGCGGCCCTGCAGGCGCCCGCTCTGCGCCGCCAGCCAGGCCCCGTTGCCGACGGTGAGCACCTTGTGCCCGGCATCCAGCGCAATGCCGATCTGGCGCGAGAGGGCGCGGTGGCGCGACGCCACGCTGCGGATGGCGGGGATGTCGGCGGCGTGGAAGGAGGGGATGAACCAGGCGAATGCCGGCCCCTCGGCAGGTGCCGCCGTGGGCTGCGTGTAGGCCGCCAGCGGGCCCGGCTGGTGCGCCAGCGGCTGGCCTTGGGCGTCCAGCAGCCGCCAGGCCAGACGGGGCGAGCCAGCGCCGCCCCGCAAGCCGGCCAGCAGATTGGCGCTGCGCAAGAGGTCGATGAACTGCAGTGCGTTGCCCACCGCCGATTCGGGCAGCAGCGGGATGTCGATGCGAAAAACCGGCGCCGTCGCAGAGGGGACAGAAGAACGGGGCATGGCGATATTGGCTCTGTGGATGGCCATTTTCGCTTGTCTGCAGCGTGGGGTGGGCTCTTAGCATGAACGTGCGTTTTTTGCCGCGTTCCTTTTTGTTTTCACTT
Source organism: Acidovorax sp. GW460-11-11-14-LB4 (assembly GCF_059423685.1). Classification (NCBI taxonomy): domain Bacteria; kingdom Pseudomonadati; phylum Pseudomonadota; class Betaproteobacteria; order Burkholderiales; family Comamonadaceae; genus Acidovorax; species Acidovorax sp. GW460-11-11-14-LB4. Next base: position 48,336 of record NZ_JBWKYJ010000007.1, read on the forward strand.
CCTGCACGGATCTGTCTCATGCACAAACCCCTCTCTGCCATCTCGCTGGCCACCGGCCTGCTTCTCAGCGGGCTGACGTTCGCATCGTCCGCCCAGGCCCAGGCCCTGGACGCCGCCGGCCTGCAGGCCATCGATGCCGCCGTGACGGCCGTGGCGCCCAAGATGGTCAACTGGCGCCGTGACATCCATGCCCACCCCGAACTCTCGGGCCAGGAAGTGCGCACGGCCAAGCTCGTGGCCGAGCACCTGAAGAAGCTGGGCATGGACGTGCAGACCGGCGTGGGCGGCACCGGCGTGGTGGGCACGCTCAAGGGTGGCCTGCCCGGCAAGGTGGTGGCCCTGCGCGCTGACATGGATGCCCTGCCCGTGCCCGAGAACACCGGCCTGCCGTTTGCGAGCAAGGCCAAGGCCAACTACCTGGGCAAGGAAGTGCCCGTGATGCACGCCTGCGGCCATGACGCCCACACCGCCATGCTGATGGGCGCGGCCGAGGTGCTGGCGGGCATGAAGGCGCAGCTGCCGGGCACGATCAAGTTCATCTTCCAGCCCGCCGAAGAGGGCGCGCCCGTGGAGCCCGACGCCAACGGCAAGGTGCCCAGCTTCGGCGCCAAGGCCATGATCGAAGCCGGTGCGCTCAAGGACGTGCAGGCCATCTATGGGCTGCACATCACCTCCAACCTGCCTGGCGGCGTGGTGGGCTACCGCAGCGGCCCGCTGATGGCCGGGTCTGACAACATCACCATCCATGTGGAAGGGCGTGGCGGCCATGGCTCGTCGCCGTGGGCCACCATCGACCCCATCGTGGCCGCCAGCCAGGTGGTGATGGGCCTGCAGACCGTGGTGAGCCGCCAGCTCAATATCAGCCAGGAGCCGGCGGTGGTCACCATCGGCCAGATCCAGGGCGGCACCCGCTACAACATCATCCCCGACAAGGTGGAGATGATGGGCACGCTGCGCACCTTTGACGAAGACATGCGCCAGGAAGCGCTCAAGCGCATCACCACCACGGCCGAGTCGATTGCCGCCGCCAGCGGTGCCAAGGCCAGCGTGCGTTTTGGCCCCGTGGCCTACCCCGTGACCACCAACCCCGCGCCGCTCACGCAGGCCTCGCTGCCCGCGCTGAACCTGGCCATGGGCGGCAAGACCATGGTGATCCCGAAGGTGGCAGGGTCGGAGGACTTCTCGGAGTTCCAGAAGGTCGTGCCGGGCTTCTTCTACTTCCTGGGTGCGCCACCCAAGGGCAAGGATTTTGCCAAGGCCCCGCCCAATCACTCTGCGCTGTTCGACATCGACGAAGACCAGTTGCCCGTGGGCGCCCGCTCGCTGGCGGCGCTGGCCGTGGACTTTTTGCAGCGCAAGTAAGCGGTGCCACGGGCCGGCACCGTCAGGAGGCAGGTCAGCCCGTTGCGCCCAGCAGGCTCCGGGCGACGGCCTCGCCGACCTTGATGCCATCCACGCCGGCGGACAGAATGCCGCCCGCGTAGCTGGCGCCTTCGCCCGCCGGGTACAGACCCGGCGTGTTCAGGCTTTGCAAGTTGTCGCCACGGCCAATCTTGAGCGGCGACGAGGTGCGCGTCTCCACACCCGTCAGCACCGCGTCGTGCATGTCAAAGCCCTTGATCTTGCGGCCGAACACGGGCAGTGCCTCGCGCAGCGCCTCGATGGCGTAGCCGGGCAGGGCGGCGTGCAGGTCGCCCAGGGCCACGCCGGGCTTGTACGAGGGCTCCACGCTGCCCAGCTGGGTCGAAGGCTTGCCCGCAATGAACTCGCCCACCAGCTGACCCGGTGCGCTGTAGTCGCGCCCGCCCAGCACAAACGCATTCGATTCGAGCTGGCGCTGCAGCACGCTGCCCGACAGGGGGTGGAACTGCCCGGCGGGCAGGGCCTCCACGCCGTAGGTCTGGCCCAGGTGGGTTTCAAACGCCTGCGCGTCCTGCGGGTAGTCGCGGGGGTCGATGCCCACCACCATGCCCGCATTGGCATTGCGCTCGTTGCGCGAATACTGGCTCATGCCGTTGGTCACCACGCGGTGGGGTTCGCTGGTAGCGGCCACCACCGTGCCACCGGGGCACATGCAAAAGCTGTACACCGCGCGGCCGTTGGCAGCGTGGTGCACCAGCTTGTAGTCGGCTGCGCCCAGCAGCGGGTGGCCGGCGTGTCGGCCCCAGCGGGCGCGGTCGATCACGCCCTGTGGGTGCTCGATGCGAAAACCGATGGAAAACGGCTTGGCCTCCATGGCCACGCCGCGCTGGTACAGCATGGCAAATGTGTCGCGCGAGCTGTGGCCCAGCGCCATCACCACGTGGTCGGCACGCAGATCGGTGGTCTCGCCCGTGGCCTGGTTGAGCACCTTCAGGCCGCGCAGGTGGCGCGCACCGCCTGTGCCTTCGATGACCACATCCGTCACGCGCTGCTCAAAGCGGATCTCGCCGCCCAGCGCAATGATCTGCTCGCGCAGGTTTTCCACCACCTTCACCAGCTTGAAGGTACCGATGTGCGGGTGGGCGACATACAGGATTTCTTCGGGCGCACCAGCTTTGACGAACTCGTTCATCACCTTGCGGCCCAGGTGGCGCGGGTCCTTGATCTGGCTGTAGAGCTTGCCGTCGCTGAACGTGCCGGCGCCGCCCTCGCCAAACTGCACGTTGCTTTCGGCATGCAGCTCGCGCTTGCGCCACAGGCCCCAGGTGTCCTTGGTTCGCTCGCGCACGGTCTTGCCGCGCTCCAGCACGATGGGCTTGAAGCCCATCTGCGCCAGCACCAGCGCAGCAAAGATGCCGCAGGGGCCAAAGCCCACCACCAACGGGCGCAAGGGCAGCTCGGCAGGCGCCTGGCCCACGGGGTGCCAGGCCATGTCGGGCGTGGGCTGGATGTGCGGGTTGCCAGCGAACTTTGCGAGCAGCGCGGCTTCGCGCTCAGGCTGGGCCAGCGTGATGTCCACGATGTAGACCGCCAGCAGGTCGGCCTTGCGCGCGTCAAAGCTGCGCTTGAAGACGTGCAGGTGGGCAATGTCGGCGTCAGCCAGGCCCAGGATTTGGGCGGCAGCGGCGCGCAGGGGCGCCTCGGGGGCTTCGGCCACGGTGAACGGCAGCCGGATTTCGGAGAGTCGGATCATGGTCTTGCGGGCCCGTGTCGATCGGGCGAAAAGCAATGGCGTGGGGCCGGGATGATACGGGGTCCGCGCAGCGGGCGGAACCCCTGTCGGACCGAGTTACCGGGGTATCGGGCGGCAAGGCTATGAAAAAATAATAGCAATAAAGTCAATATGCACTAGCGCATCTGGCACTTTTGGCTGAAATTCTGACTACGGAGTGCGTTGCATGCCTTGCGCAGGCCCCTGGCGCCAGCGCAGCTCGGTCACACCCAGTGCCATGGCGGCCAGTACCAACGGCCCAAAGTAGTACAGCGCCCGGTAGGCCAGCAGTGCCGCCAGCACCTGTTCTTGCCCCAATGCGTCGGTGGCCAGCAGCGCCACGCCCACGGCCTCCAGCACACCCAGGCCTGCAGGCACGCGCAGCACCAGCCCGGCCACGGCCCCCAGCAGCACGGTGGCCAGGGCGGCGGGGTAGGCCACCTGGTGTTGCAGCACCGTCCACAGTGCGGCGCCCATCAGCATCCAGTTGGTGGCCGATGCCGCGATTTGCCACAGTGCCACGGGCCAGTGCGGCAGCGGAAACGCATGGCCGCGCAGCGTGAGCGCGCGGCCCCTGCGCACCGCGCACAGTGCCAGGTAGGCCAGCGGCAGGCCGCCCAGTACCGTGCCGCCCAAGTGCCATTGCCAGGGCGCTACCGTCCACCCGGCCAATGCCGGTGGCTGCCACAGCCATGACAGCACGCCTGCCAGCATCAGGTAGCCCACCCAGTTGGTCACGATGCTGGTGCCCACCACCTGGCCGATGGTGCCGGGGTCCACACCGCGCCGGTCGTACAGCCGGTAGCGCACGCCCACGCCGCCAATCAGCGAGCCCAGGTTGAGCGTGAACGGATAGCTCGTCATGGCAATCGCCAGCGTGGTGCCGCGCGTCAGGCGGTGGCCGCTGCAATGACGCCCCACCCAGTCAAAGCTGCCGTAGGTGAAGTGGCTCAGCAGCGCCAGCGCGCCGCCCAGCGCCAGTGCGGTGGTGGGCAGGTCGCGCAGCGCCTGCAGCACGGCGGGCCAGTCCACCGTGCGTGCCTGCCGAAAAATCAGCCCGGCCACCACCGCAAAGAAGGCGAGGGCGAGCCCCCGTGTGAGCCAGGGCCACCAGGCTTGCTGCGGCCAACGCCGCCAGCCGCTGGTGGTGTTGCGGTTGCTGCTTCTGCGGGATGGCGCCTGCAGGGCGTCGGTGGCGCCGCCCGCCTGGGTGTCCGCGTGCAGCGTAGGGGTGGCCATGGTGGGCGCCTGCCAGTTCAGGTGGCGGGGCTGCCAGTGGGCTCTGCCGCACCCGCCCCTGGGTTGGCGAGCGTGATCTGGGGCTCGTGCCGGGGCAACCAACCTGCCCATGCGGGGAACCAGCGCAGCAAGTGGAAAACCGCATAGCTGCGCAGCAGGCGCAGGCCGTTCCAGCGGCTGGGGGCTGTGGCTTCCACCTGCTTGCAGCTGTGCTCCATCAGGTGCGACAGGCGGCGGTGCAGGTGGGCGTTGAAGGCACGGTCCTGGATGATCACGTTGGCCTCGAGGTTCAGCGACAGGCTCAGCGGGTCAAGGTTGCTGGAGCCCACGGTGGACCAGTCTTCGTCCACCAGCGCCACCTTGCCGTGCAGCGGGCGGTCGCAGTATTCGTACACCCGCACGCCTGCGCGCTGCAGGTGGTCGTACAGCAGGCTGGCTGCCGTCTTCACGATCGGCATGTCGGGCTGGCCTTGCAGGATGATGCGCACATCCACCCCCCGTTTCGCGGCGCGCCGCATCTCGCGGATGAACCGGTAGCCCGGGAAGAAGTAGGCGTTGGCAATCACCACCCGGCTGCGCGCTGCGCGCAGGGCCACGCGGTAGTGGCGCTCGATATCGTTGGTGTGCTGCTGGTTGTCGCGTGTCACGAACATCGCGTGCGCCGTGCCCGCGTGCGGGCGCCCGGTGATGCCTGCGGCCTGGTGGCGCTTGCGGTCCTGGCGGCTGAGCACGGCCTCGCGGGTGAAGTGGTGCATCTGCGCCACGATCGGGCCGCGCACCTGCACGGCATAGTCCTGCTTGGCTTCGGGGCCAAAGTCGGCCACATGGTCGGCCGAGTAGTTGATGCCACCAATGAACCCCAGGTGCCCGTCCACCACCACGATCTTGCGATGCATGCGGCGCAGCAGGTTCAGCCGCTGGCCCAGGAAACGGCGGCCCGGGTCAAAGATGCGAAAGTGCACGCCAGCCTCCACCAGGCTGCCGACAAACTGGTCCGACAGATCGGGCGAGCCAAAGCCGTCCACCAGCACATGCACCTCCACGCCCCGCCGCGCGGCCGCCAGCAAAGCGGCGTGCAGCTGTTGGCCGATCTTGTCCTCGAACAGGATGAAGGTTTCCAGCATGACCTCGCGCCGGGCTTCGGCAATGGCCTGGAACACGCGGGGAAAGAACTCCTCGCCGTTTTCGAGCAACTCGAAATGGTTGCCGGGCACCCAGCGGGACGAGCGTGGCGCGCGGAAGGTAGGGCGTTTCATAGCAGGATCTCCGCAGCCAGGGGCGCATGGTCCGAGAGCTTGTCCCAGGGTTTCTTGGGCAGTGCCAGTGGCGAGTGAACCGTCGCGTTGCGCACGTAAATGCGGTCCAGCGCCAGCAGCGGCATCGCCGCCGGAAACGTGCGCACCGCCCGGCCAAAGGCCTGCACAAACACTTCCTGCAATCCCGCCTCGTGCTGAAGCACCCGGTGGGCACGGTGGCGCCAGTCGTTGAAGTCGCCCGCCAGCACCACGGGCTCGTGGGCGGGAAAGCTGTTGACCAGGTCGCACACGCGGCGCAGCTGGTGCTGCCGGTGCGACTCCTGCAGGCCCAGGTGCACACACACGGCATGCACCGGCAGGTGGTGCCCGGGAGGCTGCAGCACGCAGTGCAGCATGCCGCGCCGTTCGGGCCCGCTCACCGAGATGTCGTGGTTCTCGTAATGCGTGATCGGAAACTTGGACAACAACGCATTGCCGTGGTCGCCGTTGTCATACACCGCATTGCGGCCGTAGGCGTATTGCGACCATATGGTGTCGGCCAGAAACTCGTAGTGCGGCACCTGCGGAAAGTTGGCGAACCGGCTGGCGTGCCGGTGGTGTGTGCCCAGCACTTCCTGCAAGAACACCAGGTCGGCCGCCACCTCGCGCACGGCCTCGCGCAGCTCGTGCAGCATGAAGCGCCGGTTGAAGGTGGTGAAGCCCTTGTGCACGTTCACGGTGAGCACCTTGAACGCAATAGGCTGGGAGTCTGTCGCGGAGTTCGGGGCCATGGGCAGTTGCAATCGTTGGGGGGGGCTCCGGCGAAATCACCGCAGAGGTGGGCCGGTGCGAACACTGATTGTTCTGGCCTGCGTGCCCCGCCGCTGTAGGACGGCTGGCCGTGGCTTTGTGCTGCGCAGCCCAAAAAAAGGGCCCCGAAGGGCCCTGGTGTGAGTGCGCTGCGTGCTGGCGGCCATCAGGCCGGCAGGAAACCTTCCACCGACAGGTAGCGCTCGCCCGTGTCGTAGTTGAAGCCCAGCACCTTGGCGCCTGCGGGCAGCTCGGGCAGCTTCTGGGCAATGGCGGCCAAGGTGGCGCCGGACGAGATGCCCACCAGGATGCCCTCTTCGCGCGCAGAGCGGCGGGCGTATTCGCGGGCCGGTTCGGCATCGACCTGGATCACGCCGTCGAGCAGGCTGGTGTCGAGGTTCTTGGGGATGAACCCCGCGCCAATGCCCTGGATGGGGTGGGGCGACGGCGCGCCGCCCGAGATCACTGGCGAGGCCGTGGGCTCCACCGCAAACACCTTGAGTTGGGGGAACTTGGCTTTGAGCACCCGCGCCACGCCCGTGATGTGACCACCCGTGCCCACCCCCGTGATCAGCACATCAATGCCGTCGGGGAAATCTGCCAGGATCTCCTGCGCCGTGGTGCGCACATGGATGTCGATGTTGGCGGGGTTCTCGAACTGCTGCGGAATCCACGAGCCGGGCGTCTGCGCCTGCAGCTCTTGCGCGCGGGCGATGGCGCCCTTCATGCCTTTTTCGCGCGGGGTCAGGTCGAACTGCGCGCCATAGGCCAGCATCAGGCGGCGGCGTTCGATGCTCATGCTGTCGGGCATCACGAGGACGAGCTTGTAGCCCTTGACGGCCGCCACCAGCGCCAGGCCAATGCCGGTGTTGCCCGAGGTGGGCTCGATGATGGTGCCGCCGGGCTTGAGCGCGCCCGATTTCTCGGCGTCTTCCACCATGGCCAGCGCAATGCGGTCTTTGATGGAGCCGCCGGGGTTGCTGCGCTCCGACTTCACCCACACATTGGCGCCAGGGCCGAACAGGCGGTTGATGCGCACGTGGGGCGTGTTGCCAATGGTCTGAAGAATGTTATCAACTTTCATGGCGTCTCCTGTGAGGTGTCGGATGGGTCAAAGGGAAGGGGTGTGGTGCGCATTCTGAACCACTTGTTCTACGGCCCTGGTCATATGGATATAGCCAGGGTATGGGTCCATGCCGCGCTGGCCCTTCAGGGCACGGGAGATATCTCAACGCGCATTGCATCCTCTGAGGGGGCGATCTGAACCTGAACCGGCAAGCCTAGCGCGATGGTCTGCGCATTGGTAACCGTGTGCTGCGTTACCTTGGTGCAGGTGTAGCGCGCGGCCTGCCCACTGCGCCACACAGACAGGGCCAGCGGCAGCATCCACTGGTCCGCCAGGTGCGGGCCCAGCGCGCCGGTGCTGCGCTGGTAGGCGCGCACCTCGTCCACCAGCCGCTTGGCCACCTGCTCGGCCGACAGGCTGCGCTCGCCCAACTGGCAAAACACCTCGGTCACCTGCGCATACTCCAGCGTGGCGATCAGCGCATTGCCCGGGCCCTCGTTCTGGCGTGTGGATGGCTGGCGCAGTTGGCCGGCCTCGAACGTCCAACCCATGCGCTGGCCCAGCGCCTCCAGCTCCCGCGTGGCAATGTGGCGCGCCAGGCCGGGTGCCAGTGCCTCGCCCCAGCCGTTTTGCAATGGGCCGCGCTCCAGCACATCCACCGGCGCCAGCGGCTGCGTGGTGGTGGTGGCGGGCGTGATGTGCGCCACCAGCTCGCCGCCCCCGGCGGGGTAGAAGCCCCGCCGCTGCAGTTGCAACTCCAGCCCCACCCCCATCCGCCGCACCAGCGGCGCAAAGGCGCGTTCCAGAAAATCAAACGGCGGCGCCATCGGGTTGTGCGTGCCACCCGACAGCTCGACCTTGCTCGGACCATCGGCCAGCATCAGCGCGGGCAGCACCGTCTGCAGCACCAGCAGGCAACTGCCTGCGGTGGCAATCTGAAAACGGTAGTCGCCCGCACGCACCACGCCGGGTGTGAACACCAGCGTTTGCGAATTCAGCTCCGCGCCTTCGGCCTGCCCACCGCACACGGCCACCGCCGCTTGCACACAGGCCAGGTGCTGGCGCATCAGCCCCGGCTTGGGACGCCCCGCACGGATGCGCGTGATGTGCAGCGGGCGGCCGGTGACCATGGACAGGGCCAGGCCGGTGCGCAGGATCTGGCCGCCGCCTTCGCCGGTGGAGCCGTCTAAGTCCAGTTGCTGCACGTTCATCCCTTCACGCACACGACTTGCTTGAGCGTGTACACCACCTCCACCAGGTCTTCCTGCGCCGCCATCACCGCGTCGATGTCCTTGTACGCCATCGGAATCTCGTCGATCACATCCGCGTCCTTGCGGCATTCCACGCCCTCGGTGGCCTTGATCTGGTCTTCGACCGTGAACAGCTTCTTGGCCTTGGTGCGGCTCATGGTGCGGCCTGCGCCGTGGCTGCAGCTGTTGAAGCTCTCGGGGTTACCCTTTCCGCGCACGATGAAGCTCTTGGCCCCCATGCTCCCAGGGATGATCCCCAGCTTGCCTTGCTCGGCACTCACCGCGCCCTTGCGGGTCACGAACACGTCTTGCCCGAAGTGCGTTTCGCGCTGCACATAGTTGTGGTGGCAGTTCACGGCTTCCACGTGCGTCTCGAATGGCTTGGTGATCACCTTGCGCAGCGCGGCAATCACGCGGCCCATCATCACCTCGCGGTTGGCGGCGGCAAACTTTTGCGCCCACCCCACGGCCTTCACGTAGTCGCCGAAGTACTGCGCGCCTTCCTCGAAGTACGCCAGGTCCTTGTCCGGCAGGTTGCGCTGGTTCATCTCGGCGTCCTTCTTGGCCAGCTCGATGAAGTGGGTGCCGATGGCGTTCCCCACCCCGCGCGAGCCCGAGTGCAGCATCACCCACACGGACTGGTGTTCGTCCAGGCAGATCTCGATGAAGTGGTTACCCGTTCCCAGCGTTCCCAGGTGCTTGTAGTTGTTGGTGTTCTTGATGCGCGGGTGCGCCTCGCAAATTTCCTCGAACTCATCCACCAGCCCCGCCCAGGCGCGATCGGTTTCAGCGGGCGGCGTATCCCAGCTTCCCTTGTCGCGGCCGAAGCGCTTGGGCGTCATGCCCACAGGCACGGCGCGCTCGATGGCGGCTCGCACGCCGGACAGGTTGTCGGGCAGGTCGCTTGCCGTGAGCGTGGTCTTGCACGCCATCATTCCGCAACCCAGGTCCACCCCCACCGCGGCGGGGATGATGGCCTTGAGGGTGGGCACCACCGAGCCGATGGTGGCGCCGATTCCCAGGTGCACGTCGGGCATCACCGCCACGTGCTTGAACACGATGGGCAGGCGCGCGATGTTGCGCAGCTGGTTCTTCGCGTCTTCCTCTACAGGCACGCCGTTCGTCCACATCTTCACGGGAACGCCGTTTGGGATTTCGAGTTGTTCGTAGTTATTGGTCATGGTTCTTTTCTCGTTGTTTCTTTGTTGTGTTGTTCGTTTTTTGGGCGACGGGCGTTATGCAGTCATCGCGTCAAAGACTGCGCTGATCCGCTCCGGGAGCGGGTAGCGCTGATGGTCCACGGCCCCCGCTGGCAACCAGGAACTGGTGGGGCCTGCATCCACCAGGCGCATGAGCTTTTCCGCCCAACGTGCCTTGGTGGCGGGCCTGTTCAGCCATTCCTCCATGGTGCGTTTGTATTCGGCCTGGTCGGCGGCAAACGCATTGCCCATCTGGTTGGCATTCCACACATAGTCCCAATAGCACGCGTCCACAAAGTTCAGGGTCGATGTGTCGCTGCCGCTATCGAGCCAGTGCTGTAGCAATGGCTCCAGCGGCACGCGGGCATAGGCCCACATGAGCAAGATGGTGAAGGCGTTATCCCCCTGGAAAAGCGAATCGTTGCCCGCAGGCCATTGCTCCAAGCCTTGTGCAAAGTACGCCAGCGCAAAGCCCTGCAGCGCAGCCTGTTCTGTCGCTGAAAAGGAGCCGGGCTCGCACCGCCCCAAGCGGTCCAGGTACAGCTCGGTGGAGTGGTGCAACCGGGCGCCTTCGGCCAGCAGTTCCAGCAGCCGTGGGGCCAGGTATTTGATTTCATCCGCAGGCTGCACCTGGCTCTTGGCCGAATCGTTGTATTGGTAGAAGTGCTTCTCGGTCAGTTGGGGCAGCGGCAGGTGGCTCATTTGCAGTGCCAGGTCAGCATCCATGCAGCAGGCAGTGCAGACATCCAGGGTGCCCACCTCTGGTGCGCTGTATTGGGCAAACGCCTGGTAGACCGCCTGTATGGCTGCTTCCAGCGGTGTGGTTACAGGTGTCGGTTGCTTCTTCATAGCGTTCTTTCATCTCATTTTCACCAGGCCGTTCAGCACCTGGTCCAGGCCGCCGAACACCGAGATTTTGTCGATGCGCTCAGCCACCCGTTCCAGGGTCTCCAGCTCTTTCATGCGCAGGGCGACGGGGTTGTCCTCCATCACCTTGGCGGTGTTGAGCAGCGAGCGCGTGGCGGCGGTTTCCTCGCGGCGGCGGATTACGTTGGCCTCGGCCTGCTTCTGCGCCTGCACCACCTGGGTCAGGATGGTCTTCATCTCGCCCGGCAGCACGATGTCCTTCACGCCCACGCTTTCCAGCTGCATGCCGTAGGGCAGCAGCTTGGCGGCCATGTGTGCGCTCACCACGTCGTCGATCACCGTCTTGTTCTCCAGCAGCTCATCGAGCGTGCGGGTGCCCACGGCGGCGCGCAGCGCAAACTGCAGCTCGCGGTACAGGTGGTCGGCAGGCTTTTGCAACTGGGCAAAGGCGCGCAGCACATCGGTGTAGCGGTAGGTGGCGCACAGGTTCAGACGCAGGCTTACCTTGTCGCGGGTCATGATGTCCTGGCCCGATACCTCCACGGCTTGCAGGCGCAAATCCACCATCTCCACGGCCACGGTGCGGCCGTACTTCCAGAAGGCGTAGGTGCCTGCGGTCAGCAGGCGCTCGACCTTGCCGTCCACCGTCAGCAGGCCGCACTGGCCCTCGGGCACCTGCACTTGCAGCACACCGGCCAATCCGGTCACGCTGCGCTGGCGCAGCTGGGTTTGCGTCAATCGCGCCACCAGTGCGGCGGGCAGTTCAGGGCCTGCTTGCAGGTCCACCACGTGCACGCTCACATCCACCAAGCCTTTCCAATAAAGACGGCGGGTGCCAGGGGGCAGGATCTCGACCAGCACGCCGTTTTCGCTGCGCAGGCCCACTTCGGTTTCCGACAGGCTCACCTGCACAAACTCGGCTGCCACCACGGCGGGTTCTTGCGCCATCAGGTACTCGGCCAGGCCGTGGGTGAAGGCGGGTTGTTCGAGGGCGAAGGTTTCCACGCGCAGCGCGTCGGTGCCCGCAAACAGCCAGTAGGTGCCGCTGCGCAGCACGCGGTCAAAGCTGCCATTGCGCAGCAGCAGGGCGCGTTCGTTCTTCTTGACGGTGGCGCGTTGGAACATCTTCGTCAGCATCTCTTTTTCCTCTCTCTTCTTCGTTGTCGTATCGGGTTGCCGTTACAGCGATGGCGGGGTGCCAGGGGGTGCAGCCTGGGCCGTGCAGTGCGCCGTGGTGGCTGCCGCCATCCCCAGCGGGAATGGCGGCAGCGCGGCTGGCTGCGGGCGCGGGCTGTGCCGGGTGCTGGCACAAGCCGCCACCGGCTGACGGGGTGAATCCCTTGCGGTCGCTGCGCAACCTCGGGGCCTCTCCCCGCGTTCGGCGGGTGGTCTTTCGACCGGTACTTCCAAACAAGGTCTTGCGACCGTGGGCAGGAATCGAACCTGCGACAACCGCCTTTCGGCGGGGCTCTACCAGACTGAGCTACCAGTGGTGGCACGCCTGGAGTCGAACCAGACACTTCCTTTCGGAGTGGTCACCACGACCGTGCCGCTACCCAGCGTTGGCGATGTGCGGCATGCAGAACATCAACAGAACCCGAAGGCCCCGGACGCCCTGCACCGGTGGGGCGAACATTTGTCCTAACCCCAGCCTGTGAGCGGTCACCGCTTGCGCTGGATGCTTCTTCTATTGCCAGATGTGTGCCAGCTTGTGGTGAGTGGTATTCAACTTGCCCAAGCTGTTGATTTGTATGGTGATATTTTTGTTTTTACGAAATTGGTGTGGTGTGCGTTTGTCGGAATAATTAGAATGAAAGCTAGTTAAATAGACAAAATAAATGCGCAAAAACAAGGTGGTCATGGGGTTCCTTGGCACCCAGCTCGACTCCGGCCGGGGCGCCGGGCGGTGGGAGAAGTGGCGCCCCACCGTATCGCTGGTGCAGCATGAGGACGTGGTGATCGAGCGGCTGGAGCTGCTCTACACACCACCGCACCGCGAGCTGGCCCACCAGGTGCGCACGGACATGGCGACTGCCTCGCCCGAGACCACGGTGAACCTGGTGCCGCTGCCCATTGCCGACCCGTGGGACTTTGGCGAGGTCTATGCCCAGCTGTACGACTGGACGCAGGCCTACCGCTTTGACACCGAGCGCGAGGAGTACTGGACGCACATCACCACCGGCACGCACGTCGCGCAGATCTGCCTGTTCCTGCTGGTGGAGTCGCGCCGCATTCCGGGTGTGCTGGTGCAGACCTCTCCGCCCAAGCGCCAGCAGATGGGCAACCCTGGCAGCTACACGCTGATCGACCTGGACCTCTCGCGCTACGACGTGATCGCGCAGCGCTTCGGCGCGGAGCAGCAGGATGCGGTGCAGTTCCTCAAAAGCGGCATTGCCACGCGCAATGCGCGCTTCAACGCGCTGATCGACGAGGTGGAGCGGGTGGCGGTGCGCTCGCGCGCACCCATCCTGTTCACCGGGCCCACGGGCGCAGGCAAGTCACACCTAGCGCGGCGCATGTATGAGCTGAAAAAATCCCGTCACCAGGTCGAGGGCGAGTTTGTGGAAGTGAACTGCGCCACGCTGCATGGCGACGGTGCGGCGTCCACGCTGTTCGGCCACAAGAAAGGTGCGTTCACCGGCGCTGCGGCCGACCGTGCGGGCCTGCTGCGCACGGCGCACAAGGGCGTCCTGTTTCTGGACGAGATTGGTGAGCTGGGCCCGGACGAGCAGGCCATGCTGCTCAAGGCCGTTGAGGAAAAACGCTTCTACCCCCTGGGCAGCGACCGCGAGGTGGAGAGCGACTTTCAACTGGTAGCTGGCACCAACCGTGACCTGCGCACCGAGGTGGCGGCAGGGCGCTTTCGTGAGGACCTGTTTGCGCGTATCAACCTCTGGAGCTATGTGCTGCCGGGCCTGGCCCAGCGGCCCGAGGACATCGAGCCCAATGTGGACCACCTGCTGCAGCGAGCGGGCGAAGAGCTGGGCCGCAGCGTGCGCTTTTCCAACGAGGCGCGCGCTGTCTACCTGCGCTATGCCCAGTCGCCTGAAGCGCTGTGGACTGGCAACTTCCGCGACCTCTCGGCCAGTGTCACGCGCCTGGCCACTCTGGCTGATAGCGGCCGCATCGGCCTGCCGCTGGTGGAGGCCGAGATCGCCCGCCTGCGCTGGCTGTGGCAGCCCGCGAGCGATGCGCGCCATGGTCTGGTTCCCGCCGCAGGCGCGGTGGGGCGCGACGAACTCGCGGCTTTGCTGGGTGACGAGGTGGTGGAGTCCATGGACCTCTTCGACCAGTTGCAATTGGCCGCCGTGCTGCAAGTCTGCCGCCAGTCGCGCACCTTGTCGGACGCGGGGCGCCAGTTGTTCCAGGCCTCGCGCACGCAGCGCACCGTGGTCAACGATGCGGACCGGCTGCGCAAGTACCTGGCGCGGTTTGGACTGGATTGGGAGCGGGCATCGGGTGCTGGGCGATAATCTCGCCCGTGAAGCACGCCAGACCGCCGCTGGTGCAATCTGGGAAACCAGGCACTGGAGGAACGTCCGGACTGCACAGGACAGCGTAGCAGCTAACGGCTGCCCACCGTGAGGTGAGGATCAGAGCAACAGAGACGAGTCCCGGGGGAGTGCCGCAAGGCAAACCACCGGGGGTGAAACGGGCAATCTCTACGCGCAGCAATACCAAGTAGGCCAGCGTTGATGTGGTTCCGCAGAGCTGGCGGGTAGGTAGCACCGAGCCGTGGTGGCGACACCCGGCCCAGATTAATGGCGGTCACACTGCGGGCAACCGTGGTGCACAGAATCCGGCTTATCGGCGTGCTTCACACTTTTTCTTAGAGTACTTTCTGGCTCAGTGTTTGTAGTTTGGGCAACTTGGGGCTTGGGCGGGCTCGTTGCATTCCCCTGGGATGTTCTCGAAAATGACGTCGCGTCCGACATATACCTTGTTGAATTGCAATGGGGGATCCAGGTGCCAGCTGATTTCGCCATTGAACAGCAAATCAACGACCGCACTTTCGCCCAACAGTGTTTTTGGCTCGATGCGGTACAGGCGAACGACATAAGGCATCTTGTGGGCGGGGTGCACCACGCGTTGCAAAAAAGATGCCTTATGGAACTCCAATCGATAAACCCGGTGTGGGCTATTCTCCGCGTCGGCGAAGGTAGGGGTGGCCAGGTACCAACCTATAGCGCATAGAACACTGAGCGCGATGCACCATGCAATACAAGGTACTCGTTTCAAACGGGAAAATTGCATCACCACTCCAGCCGAACAGGGGTTGTCAGGCGAACCCGATGCACGTCCGACAAGACCATGAAATCTCCGCCGTAGCCCTGCGTTTTGCGCCATTGCCTGAAATGCTTGTTTTGCACAAGATAGTTCTGGCTGCGCAGCTCGGAAGGATCTCCGTACGCCCATTGGGTGGTTGTGGGAACGTCAAGTGCCAGTTGCGGTTTGCGTTCTACGCCATTGAAACTCCAGAAGCCCAGAGGCTGCGACAGAAAAGAGTCGTCGTTGAAGTCATAGGAATCGCGCAAGTAGAACCCTAGTTCATCGATCACGATGGCTGCTTTGCCCGGGCCTTTTGGCGTAACGACGCCCGAAACGGCCACCTTGAGAGTGGCTTCTCCCATCGCACCATAGAAGTCATCCATGGGGTCGCTGAGGTTACCGATGCTCTCGAAATTCACCTGGCTGGTCTGGTCGAGGATTTTTGCAGAGTGGGCAAGGTTTCCAAACTGCCAGCACTGGGTGGATCGTCCCACCCCTTGCTCCGCTACCCTTCGTTGCAATTGAGCTACTCCTGCCGGGCTGGACCATTTGCTCTGCAACTTGGCCAAGGCCGCTTGCACTCTCGCATGGCTTAATGCCCACGTCATCTTTACCGTGGTTTCGTCCAATTGCGCGGGATTCAGCTGTGTTAACCGGTGCGGCGCTCGCCCACTTTTTACTGCATCTGACATCACATGTGCTGGCGCCCTGAACCAGCGGTCCATAAGCGTAGCTGCCACTGGCCATCCTAGACGGGCGCGCATGACATTGGGGATGTCATCCAGCCTGAATCGCTGCACCTTTGGTGGCAGCCGTTTTTCAAGCTGCGCCGAGAGCTGCTCTGCTCCTGAGACGATACCGCCCATGATATTCCCTCCCACATCCGCTTCTTTTTAAGCAGTGGATTCTCATGGTTGAGCGTTCGTGAGCTTTGTAAGGTGGCTCTTTTTTGGTTACGGGGGGTAACCCGATGGGGCACGCCGCAAGTGCGTTAGCGCAGGTCTTGCGCTTGTTACGGTGGACTGGCCTGGGTGTGGGTCACTTCTTTGCGCAGTGCGGCGCGTGCCCTTGCTCCAGTTCGGTGGCGCGTTTCACCGTCTCGGGGTGGCTGCTGAGCAGCGACCAGACCGGGTGAGATTCGGCCTCCTGTCCCAACTTGCGTTTGCGTGTGGCGTCGGGCGCGCTGGCGGCTGATTGGGGCGTAGGGCCGTGGGAAGCATCGACTGGGTTGTCGCCGGCCGCCTTTTTGTCCTTGTCGCTGCCCTTGCCCTTGTCCTTGTCCTTGTCCTTGTCCTTGTCCTTGTCCTTGTCCTCTTCGTCTTCATCGTCCCGCGCAATGGCCAGCAGCAGCTTGCCCATGGGCGCCGTGGGCAGCGCGGTGTGGCGCATGAGGGCGATGGCGTAGCAGTCGGCCTCGCGCTCGTGGCTGCGGCTGTAAGCCAGTCCCGTCATCACCGAGGCACCGGTGGAGACGATGGCCGACACATCTCCCAGTGCCAAGCCCAGGCCCACATTGAGCACGCCTTGCTCCACCACCATGCGGGTGGTGTGGCGGTGCACGACATGGCCGATCTCGTGGGCCAGCACGCCCACCAGGGCGTCGTCGGGCAGGCCCTTGTCGGCGGCGGCTTTCACGATGCCGTCGGTCATCACGATCTTGCCGCCGGGCAGGGCAAAGGCATTGGCGCCCATGCCCGAACGGAACTCCAGCGACAGGGGCGGGTTGTACTGTGCGTAGCGGTGCAGCGTGGCGGGCGCCTGTTGCACCAACGTGTTGAAGCGTGCCTGGAGTTGCTGCTGCCGCTCTTTGGGGAGCTGGCTGGGCTTGAGCGTGCCTTCATCCATCTGCTTGAGCACGTTCTCAGCCACGCTGGTTTCCCAGCCCAGGGGCACAAACCGCGTGAGCTGCGTGGCCGCCCAGGGTGTGCCGTAGCGGTAGAACAGCGTGAGGCCAATGACGGCGGCGGCCGTCACGCCCAGCAGCACGGGCCAGCGGGTCTGCATGCGTTGTGCGATGCCGGGGCGCTCACCTGCCGCGGCCAGGGCGGCGCGCCATTCGGTCACGGCATCGATCTCCACGCTGCCATGGTCGCGCAGATCGACGACCACGCGGGGTTGCGGCTTGCGCTCGTTCCAGGCCTCGGGCCAGCCCACCTGTTTCCAGGCAAAGACCACAGGCTCGGCCCCGGGCTGTGAGAGCGGGTGCAGCACCAAGGAGGGGCCTTGTGGCGTGGGCCGCAGGCTCACCACCACGGGCCGGGCCTTGCTGCTCTGGCCATCGAACCAGCGCCCGGGGACGAGGGCTGGGTGCGCAGATGCCGACATGTTCAGCCGATAAGGTCGAGGCCAGCCGCATCCGCCAGTGCATCGCCCAGGCCCCCCTGCTGCTGGCGCACCATGGCACCGGTCACCTGCTCCACGCCGCCCTTGACGTGCAGGGTGACGGACTCACACTTCATGCGGTATTCGCTGACCCGCGCAAACGGGCGGTACAGCCCCAACGTCAGCAGGGTAAGCAGCATGTTCTTGATGCGCAGCCACACGTAGCGGCCGCTCTTGAGGTGGCACTTGAAGCGGGCCACGTGGCTCACGCCGATGTTGTTCCACATCAGCTGGAACATGCGCGCCTCGCGGTATGCGCGGGCCGGTGCCGATGCCAGGATCAGCATGAAGATGCCCGCGATGATGGACACGATGATCACCACAAACATCCACAGGCCCAGGCGATCGCTCTGGCCGGCCACCAGGGCGATGGAGCTGCCTGCGAGGATGCCGATCAGCGCCGAGAACCCCACCACGCACAGGATGAATACGGCCACGGTGGCCATCCACACCTTGACGAAGTCCATGTACACGGGCTTCCAGCGGCCTCGCTCGGCACCCACCTGGGCCTTGAGCACCAAGAGGCTCTTGAAGTTGTATTCGGTGCGGATCACGCACAGCACCGACAGCACCAGGCCCAGCAGTACCAAGCCGCCCATGGCGGGCGTGAAGCGGGGCATGGGTTGTTTCTTGCCCTCTTCTTCGATGGCCTCCAGCGCCTGGGCCAGGTCGGGCGACAGCAGCTGCAGACCATAAAACACGCCAAACCACACCAGCGCCAGCGCAAAAACAGGCCAGCTGGCGATGTACACCTCTTTCCAGCTGGCCGTGAACTGCAGTCGCAGCCCGCGCCACCGCGTGGCCCCCAGGCGAAACCGCATGGCGCTGGCCCAGATGAAGGGCGCCAGCGCTGCGCCCGCCAGCAGGAACAGGCCCACCGCCGTGTCCTGCCCGGTGTTGGCGGCCAGGTTGTAGGCAATGGTCAGCAGCATCAGCAGCACAAAGCCCATCACCATCTTGCGCTGCTGCGCGGTGAATTCGAGGGGGCTGCCGGCCACCAGCGTGTGGCTGTAGAAATACTGGGCGGTGCGGCGGCGCGCCCAGGGGGTGTAGATGCCCAGCGTGACGATGGACAGCAGCACGTTGACGATCCAGACCCGGAAATACTCGCCCCCGCTGCCCGTGAACTCGAGCGGGTGGGCATCGATGTTCATCGGCATGAAGGTGGACATCGGCCCCGCAGCGCCGCCAGACGATTGGTTTGTGTTCATGAACTCCCTCCAGAGTGCTGCGCAGTGTAGCAGCGGTGCGGATCGAAGGAATTCAAATGAAAAAGGCTTGAAGCGCCTGTTTTAAAAGCGCTGGCAGCTATGTTTTCAGGAGCATATGTGCTTGACTTGTCCGGTGCGCATCGGCAGGGTGCCGCTGGGCCCGCAAGCCCTTAGGGCAACGCTGAACAAGTCCCTCGCGCACCGCGAACCCCTGCTTTGGGCGGTCTGCCGCGTTGCAAATCCTCGCGATAGCTACGGCTATCGCTGTGGTTTGCGCCTTGCATCCCATCCCAAATCAGGGCGGGCGCCACTGCGGGGGACTTGTTCAGCGTTGCCTTAGAACTTCTCCCAAGGCTGCAGGTAGCGCCACTGCCCCTCAGGCACCTTGGCCAGCGGCACGCGGCCGATGCGGATGCGCTTCATGCCCACCACCGTCAGGCCCACCGCCTCGCACATGGCCGGGATCTGGCCGGGGCGGATGCCCTTGAGCGCAAAGCGCAGCTTGGTTTCGTTCTGCCAGCTCACCTTGATGGGGGGCAGGGGGCGGCCATTGAACGTGAGGCCATGGCACAGGCGCTGCAGGCCATTGGGCGCGATGTCGCCATTGACCTCGACGATGCACTCCTGCTCCAGCGACTCGATGTCTTCGGCCAGCTTGCGCGCGATGCGCTTGTCTTGCGTGTACACCACGAGGCCGCTGGCCTCAATGGGTAGCGGGGTGAAGCATTCGAGCTGCTTGAAGTGGCGCTGCAGCACGCGGATGCCCGAGGCGTCTTCCGGCAGGTGGGACGCCGCGCTGAGCAGCGTGAGCGCCTGTTGCGCACCCTGACTGCGGCTGGCGTGGGCCGCCTGCCCGGTGGGTGAGCCAGGCAGGCCCAGGCCGGCTTCAAACCCTGCGGGCTTGTGCAGCAGCAAGGTCACTGGGGTCAGCTCCAGCAGGCTGGCATCGGGTGCGACCGCCACGGTCTGATCGGGGCGCACGCGCGCGCCGGGGGCTTCCTCGATCTGGCCGTCCACGCTCACAAAGCCGCCCTCGATGAATTGCTCGGCCGTGCTGCGCGAGCAGCTCAGCTGTTCGGCCACGCGTTTGGCCAGGCGGATGTGGGTGGAGTCAGGGTTCTTGTCGGTCATTGAATGAAGGCGGTCTTGGTGTTCTTGTGGTTCAGTCATTGCCGGGCTGCAGAGAGCGAATGCGCTCCACATGCGCCAGCAGCGAGCGCTGGGCCACGGGCCACATGCGCTGCGGTACGTCGTCATAGGCGTGGCGCACCCAGTCGTCCATGCTGCCCTGGGGCAGCGCCTGCATGGCGGCCAGTACCTTGGCCTCGCGCGCCAGGCGGTGGGCCCTGAGCTTGGCGATGGCATTGCGGGCACCGAGGACCGGGCCCCCCAGCACGTAGCCATGCGCGGGCAGGATGAACTCCACGCTGTGCTCGGCGCAGACCGCATCCAGCCGTTCCAGCGAATCCAGGTAGTCGGCCATGTTGCCGTCCGGCGGGTCGATCACCGTGGTGCTGCCGTTCAGGATGTGGTCACCACTGAACAGCAGCGCGTCTTCCACCAGCAGCAGGCACAGGTGGTTGGCCGCATGGCCTGGGGTGTGGATCACCTGCAGGGTATGGGTGATTTTGCCTTCATATGCTAGTCCCTCAAGAACGAGCAGCTCACTATTTTGTAGCGCCCGGTCGGGGGTGAACTGGCTGGCCGCGCGGGCCGTGGGGGCCGACGGCAGGCCCAGAACGGGCGGGCGTGCCTTGCCGGCCTGCACACACATCGCCTGCAGCGGTGCGGCGCCGGGAGAGTGGTCGGCGTGCGAATGGGTGCACACAATCATGCGGATGTCGCCCCCCGCTGCACGCCAGAGCTTGTCCAGGTGCTCGGCGTCGGCCGGGCCAGGGTCGATGGCGATGAAGCCTGTGGCCGGGTCGCCCACCAGATAGCTGTTGGTGCCAGGGCCGGTCATCACGCCGGGGTTGGGCGCGGTCAGGCGCATCACGTTGCGCAGCAGCGGCACGGGGCGCTCGGTCTGCCAGTCCAGCGGGTGCACGATCTGCCCGTCGGGGCAGACCAGCGCCAGCTCGCCAAACGGCATTTCGTCCTCCATGTAGCGCGCTTCCTTGCCTGCCAGCAGGCCTGCGCGCGGGCAGCTGACCCACAGGGGCTGCTCGTGCGCCACGGCGTCCAGCACCGCCTGGGTGCTGGCAAATTGGGCCAGGCGCTGCAGCGTGCGGATGGTCGGGAAGATCATGAAGAACTGCCCCGCCTCGTGCCGCGCCAGCGCGTCGGCAGGGCGCACCCACACGGGCTCGAACTGCTCTGCCTCGTCGGCCACGGGCTCCTGGCCCTCGGGCATGCGGGCCACCAGAAAGGGCACTTCAAAGCGGCGCGCCAGGTCCCGGTCGGCCGTCCAGTGGGCCAGCAGGTACACCCCATCTGCCGCCAGGCGCAGTCCGCGAGCGGCGCACTGCGCGGCAAACGGCTGGTGGCGGTCGATGGCGGCAATGTCCTGCGCGTCGGCCATCTGCCCTTGGCGGGGGCCGTCGGCATGGCGCGCCAGCAATACGCCCAGCTCTTCAAAACTCTCACGGATGGCAGCAATCGCCTGGGTGAGGTGCTGGTGGCTTTGTGTGGGGCGGCGGTCGGCGGTGGCGTGCGTGGCGGGCGCAGCGTCCAGCGCATCAATGCCCCCGCCGGGGAACACATAGGCGCCAGGCGCAAAACTGGCCGTGGCCGAGCGCCGGGTCATGAGGACTTCGAGCCCGCCGCCGCCAGGCACATCGCGCAGCAGCAGCACGGTGGCAGCGGGGCGGGTGGCTACCGGTTCTCGGTGGGGGTGGAGTTGTTGGCTGGAGCGGGGCATCGGGCCATTATCCGGCGTTGCCCTGCAGCCTGCCCGCCAGCTGCTTTCGTCAACGGACCGGCCTCTTGCCCTTGGGGAGGTCAGTAGGCGCCAGAGAGCAGGGCCCCTGCGTTGGGTACCCGCGTTTCCAGCCCCAGGCGCTTGAGCATCGCCCAGGTGGTGCAGGCTGCAGCGGACACGACAGGAATGCCCAACTGGTCCTGTGCCATCTGCACGGACGCCAGCGAGGGCATCTGGACGCAGGCCGAGATCACCACCACGTCCACGCCGCGCGTGTCCAGCCGTTGCACCAGCTGGGCCGGGGCGGCGGGGTCCTGCGCGCCCACCTGCAGGTTGTCGGCAATTTCCAGCGACAGGCTGTCGTGCACGGCAATGCCCTCGTGCTCGATGTAGTCCACCACCAGCTGGGTCAGCGGCTTCATATAGGGCGTGAGCACCGACACCTTCTTCGCGCCCATGGCCTTGAGCCCTTCGACCAGCGCGCCTGCGCTCGACACCACCGGCGCGGGCTTGCCATTGGCCAAGGTGACCTCATGCAGCCGCTTTTCGGATGCGCGGTGGTAGCCCAGGCCCATGCTCATGATGGCCACCAGGCAGGCGTAGCCCATCACGTCCATCTTGCCGTCCGACAGTTCCAGCGCGCAGCGGTCGGAGTCTCGGTCCATTGCGGCCAGCTCTTCCTTGGTGACTTTTTGCATGCGCATGCGGCTGGCGTGGAAGCTGAAGCGCTCGGGCAAGATCTGCTCACGGGCGCGCAGCATGGCTGGAATCTCGGTCTCCATGGTGGTGTTGGAGCTGGGCACGATCTGCCCGATGCGGTAGGTGCGTTGCATGGTGGTCTTTCAGGGGGTGATGGGCAAAGCGCTGCCCAACCGGCGCGCAGAGCGCCGGGAATGGGATAGCGCAAGGGGAGGTTTGCGGGCCGGTCAGTCGGCCTTGATGCCCGCGGCCTTGATGGTCTTGGCCCAGTAGGCGGTTTCTGTTTTCACCAGCTCACCCAGGGCGTCGGGTGGCAGGTAGCGCAGTTCGATGCCGGCAGCGTCGGCGCGCTGGCGCGTCTCGGGCATGTCCAGCGCCTTCTTCACATCGGCGGTGAGTTTGGCCACCACGGCGGGTGGCGTGGCGGCCGGGGCGAACAGGCCCACCCAGGCTTCGAGCTTGAAGTCGGGCATGCCGGCCTCGGCCACGGTGGGCACGTTGGGCAGGCCCGGGTGGCGCTTGGTGCCGGTGACGGCAAAGGCCTTGAGCTTGCCGCTGACCACATGCTGCATGACCGACGGTGGCGTGGTGATGAACACCTGCACCTGGCCCGCCAGCACATCAGCCACCGCAGGGCCCGAGCCACGGTAGGGGATGTGGGTCATGAAGGTGCCGCTTTGCTGCTTGAAGATCTCGGTGCCGATGTGCGACAGCGAGCCGTTGCCCTGCGAGGCGTAGTTCACCTTGCCCGGGTTGGCCTTGAGGTAGGCGATGAATTCCTTGAGGTTGTTGGCTGGCACCGAGGGGTGAGCGGCAATCACGTTGGTGGCCACGGTGAGCAGCGCGACGGGGGCGAAGTCCTTGGCCTCCCAGGGCAGGCTGGGGGTTAGGGCCGGGTTGCCCACGTGGTAGGCCGAGTACGAGATCAGCAGGTTGTAACCATCGGGTTTTGCGCGGGCCACGGCGCCGTAGGCCACGTTGCCGCTGCCGCCCGCCTTGTTGTCGATCACCACCGGCTGGCCGATCACGCGCGCCAACGGCTCGTTGAGCAGGCGGGCCGAGGTGTCCACCACGCCGCCGGGCGGGTTGGGCACGGTGAGCGTGATGGCCTTGCTGGGGTAGTTGTCTTGCGCCATGGCCAGGCCCGAGAGGGCCAGCGTGGCAGCCAGCAGGCTGTGCTTGATCGTCATGTTCGTCTCCACCAGATGTTGTAGTGAAGGTATTGTGGAAACAAGCGAATCCGCAGTCCAATATATTGTTGGTCTTGATCAAGACCTGAAAAGTATCAATGGAACTGCGCCATCTGCGTTACTTCGTCGCCCTGGCGGAAGAGCTGAGCTTCACACGCGCCGCGCAGCGCCTGCATGTCTCGCAGCCGCCGCTGAGCCTGCAGATCGCCCAGCTGGAACAAGAACTGGGCGCCCAGCTCTTCGTGCGCACCAGCCGGCGCGTGGAGCTGACGCTGGCAGGCCAGGCCTATCTGGTGGATGCACGCGCGGTGCTGGAGCGGCTGGACACGGCGCGCCAGCGTGTGGCGGCCATCGGCCAGGGGCAGGCCGGGCGCATTGAAGTGGGGCTGTCGGGCTCGCATTTCCTCGGGCCGTTTCCGGCGGCGCTGGCGCGCTACCGACAAAGCCATCCGGGCGTGGATGTGGTGCTGCACGAGATGCAGCCTTCGCTGCAGCAGGCGGCCCTGCGCGACAAACGCATTGATGTGGGCATCTCGCGCACGGCCGTCAACGACGACCAGCTCGCCAGCACCCTGCTGTGGCCCGACCCTGTGGTGGCGGCTTTGCCGCCCGGCCACCCGCTGGCGGCGCGCAAGGCACTGGCCTTGAAGGACCTGCGCAGCGAGGCCTTCGTGATGCTGCGCCGCGACTCGTCGGCCCATGCCGAGCACATGGTGCAGTGCTGCGTGCAGGCCGGCTTTGCGCCCCAGGTGGCGCAGACCACGGTGGAGCTGGCGGCCGTGCTGAGCCTGGTGGCGGCCGGGCTGGGCGTGGCCCTGGTGCCGTCGTCCCTGGGCATGCTGTTTGGGCCACGCGTGGTGTTCAAGCCCTTGGGCGCCAAAGCGCCGCGCGCCGATGTGCATGCGGTGCAGCGGCGCGACGACTTGCTGGGCGTGGTGCCGGCTTTCGTGCGGGTGATGGCGGGCTGACGTGGGCTCAGTGCCCCACAGGCACCACACCAGCGGCACGCACGGGGATGCCGCTGCGCCGGTCCAGCACACCGCTCCAGTGCGTGAGGGCCAGCGACACCAGCACCACCAGCGCACCGATCCACGGCGTGTGCTGCAGGCCCAGGTGCGTCACGATCAGGCCACCGGCCCACGCGGCGCCGGCGATGCCCAGGTTGAACGCTGCGATGTTCAGGCCCGAGGCCACGTCCACCGCCTGCGGCGTGAAGCGCTCGGCCTGCTTGACCACATACACCTGCAGCCCCGGCACATTGCCGAATGCCACGGCGCCCCACAGCAGCACGGTGCCCACAGCCAGCCAGGGGTGGGGCGCGGTGAACTGCAGCAGCAGCAGCACGGCCGCCAGCAGCGCAAAGATGATGCGCAGCGCAGGGATGGGGCCCAGCCGGTCGGCCAGCTTGCCGCCCCAGAGGTTGCCCACGGCCACGGACACGCCGTACACCAGCATCACCCAGCCCACCGAACCCGCGCTGAACCCCGAGATGTCGGTGAGGATGGGCGCGAGAAAGGTGAACGGAATGAAGGTGCCGCCGTAGCCGATGGCCGTCTTGGCATATACCAGCAGCAGGCGCGGCTCTGCCAGCACCTTGGCCTGCTGCAGCAGCGAGGCGGGCGGGGTATGCGCCAGGTTGCGCGGCACGAAGAGGGCGCTGCCGATGAAGGCTGCCGCGCCCAGGGTTGACACGGCCAGGAAGGTCTCGCGCCAGCCAAAGTGCTGGCCGATGAAGGTACCCAGCGGCACGCCCGTGACCAGGGCCACCGTGAGGCCGGTGAACATGATGGCAATCGCACTCGCGGCCTTTTCGCGCGGCACCAGGCCGGTGGCGATGGTCGAGCCGATCGAGAAGAACACGCCATGCGCCAGCCCGGTGAGGATGCGCGCGGCCACCAGTGTCTCGTAGCTGGGTGCCTGCCAGGCCAGCAGGTTGCCGGCGGTGAACAGCGCCATCAGCGCCAGCAGCAGCGCCTTGCGCGGCAGCTTGCCGGTGAGTGCGGTGAGCACCGGGGCGCCGACGGCGACCCCCAGGGCGTACAGGCTGACCAGCAGGCCCGCCGAGGGGATGCTGATGGAAAGGTCTGCCGCCACGGTGGGCAGCAGGCCAACGATCACGAACTCGGTCGTGCCGATGGCAAAAGCGCTGAGCGTCAGCGCGAGCAAGGCAATGGGCATGGGAACACTCCAGTTTTCAGGCTTTCGGGCTCTGGAGTGTGGGTGTTTGGATCTTGCAGAAAAAGAGGGTGAGGCGCCATTGATAATTGACTGAAAATCAACAATCAAAGCGCCAGGAGCACCCATGAAAACCACGCTGGAAGAACTGCAGGCCTTTGTCGCCGTGGTGGATGGCGGTTCGATCACGGCTGCAGCCGACGCACTGGGCCAGACCGTCTCGGGCATCAGCCGGGCACTGGCGCGGCTGGAGAAAAAGCTGGACACCACGCTGCTTCGCCGCACGACGCGCCGCACTGCGCTGACCGAGGAGGGCCAGGCCTTTTTGCAGCGCACGCGCGCCATCCTGGCCTCCATCGACGACGCCGAGGAGCACATGGCTGCGCGCCGCCAGCAGCCCGCAGGCCGCCTGCGGGTGAATGCCGCCACGCCCTTCATGCTGCATGCCGTGGTGCCCCTGGTGCCGGCGTTTCGCGAGGCGTATCCGCAGATCACGCTGCAACTGGACACGGATGAAACGTACATCGACCTGCTGGAGCGGCGCACGGACGTGGCCATTCGCATCGGACAACTCCAGGACTCCAGCCTGCATGCGCGCCCCCTGTGCACCAGCCGCCTGCGGGTGCTGGCCAGCCCCGACTACCTGGCGCGCACGGGCAAGCCCAAAAGCGTGGCCGACCTCGCCCGGCACACGCTGCTGGGCTTCAACCAGCCCGAGTCGCTTAACCACTGGCCGCTGCGGGGCGAGCATGGTGATGCCTGGCCCATCGTGCCCAGCCTCACCGCGTCGAACGGCGAAACGTTGCGTCAGCTTGCGCTGCAGGGGGTGGGCATCGTGTGCCTGTCCGATTTCATGACGGCCGGTGACCGTGCGCGTGGCGACCTGGTGCAGGTGCTGGCCAAGGACACGGTGGAGGTGCGCCAGCCCATCAGCGCGGTGTACTACCGCAACACGCAGCTGGCGGCACGCATCGCGTGTTTTCTGGATTTTCTGCAGGAGCGTCTGGGCTGAGCAGGCCTGCCTTGCAGGCCCGCCGTTAGCGCAATGCGCGCAGCTGCTGCAGGCGAAGCAGCACCGCGTCGATGACGGCATTGGCACCCTCCACATCGCAGCTCCACAGCATTTCCAGCAACTCGATCAGGGCGATGGCGTTCGTTTCCTGCAGCGCTGCACGGGCGGCAGCCTGGAGGTCGTGCAGGTCCAGATCCTGAAGAACATCAACGGTCAATCCCATGGGGCACTCCCTGTTTTTTTTAAGGAGGCCCATGGTAGGTGCGTGGCGGCCGGGTGCCGGGCTGCGCGGCATGATCAAGATCAAGGGCCGATGAGAAACCCAGGCGCCCTGGCGCCCGCCGTCAGCCGCGTGCCGGAATCGCCAGCCCCCGGGCCACCGCCGGGCGCGCCACAAACGCATCGAGCACGCGCTGCACTTCCTTGAACTGGCCAAACTCCACCAGGTCGCCCGCGCCATAGAAGCCGATGAGGTTGCGCACCCAGGGCAGGATGGCAATGTCGGCGATGGTGTACTGGTCGCCCATCACCCATGGGCGGCCCGCCAGGCGCTCGTCCAGCACCTTGAGCAGGCGCTTCGATTCAGCGACATACCGGTCGCGCGGGCGCTTGTCCTCATAGTCCTTGCCCGCAAACTTGTGGAAGAACCCGAGCTGGCCAAACATGGGGCCCACGCCGCCCATCTGCCACATCACCCATTGCAGGGTCTCGTAGCGCCCGGCGGTGTCCTGCGGCATCAGCTGGCCGGTCTTGCTGGCCAGGTACACCAGGATGGCGCCGGACTCGAACAGCGCCAGCGGCTGGCCGTCCGGGCCGTTCGGGTCCAGGATGGCCGGGATCTTGTTGTTGGGGTTGAGCGAGAGAAACTCGGGGGAGGTCTGGTCGTTGGTCTCAAAGCTCACCAGGTGGGGCTCGTAGGGCAGGCCCAGTTCTTCCAGTGCAATCGACACCTTCACGCCGTTGGGCGTGGGCAATGAGTACAGCTGGATGCGGTCGGGGTGCCGGGCGGGCCATTTGCGGGTGATGGCAAAAGCGGAAAGATCGGTCATGCGAGGTTCCTGAAAAAGCCGGTGGAATCGAGAGAAGCTGCCAAGCGTAAGCCCGCACGTGGTTTGGCGCAGGGGCGGGGCCATAATCCCATCCCATGCAGATTCGCTTCACCAAAATGCAGGGCGCGGGCAACGATTTTGTGGTGCTCGACGAAACCCAGGGCCGCCTGGGGCTGAACACGGCCCAATACCGCTTCCTGGCAGATCGACACTTCGGTGTCGGGGCCGACCAGATTCTCACCGTGCGGCCTTCTCCTGGTGACGGCATTGACTTCGAATACGTGATCCACAACGCCGACGGCGGCGAGGTGGAGCAGTGTGGCAACGGCGCGCGCTGCTTTGCGCGCTTTGTGCATGACCGGGGCCTGTCGGGCAAGGACACCATCCGCGTGCAGACCAAAAGCGGCGTGATCGCGCCCCGCCTCACGGGCGACGGCCGCGTCACGGTGGACATGGGGCGTCCCGAGTTCGACCCCGCCCAGGTGCCGTTCGACACCACCGGTCTCACGCCCGTGCAGCAGGGTTTGGGGCAAAAATGGCCGCTGGCGCTAGAAGAATATGCCCCTGGTGCTTCTGTTTTGATAGCTGTTGCCTCCATGGGCAACCCGCATGCGGTGCAGCTGGTGGACAACGTGGACACCGCTCCGGTCGCGCAGACCGGGCCGCTGATCGAGCGCCATGCGCGCTTCCCTCAGCGGGTGAACGCCGGCTACCTGCAGATCGTGGACCGCTCCCATGTGCGCCTGCGCGTGTTCGAGCGCGGCGCAGGCGAGACCCTGGCCTGTGGCACCGGCGCCTGCGCGGCAGTGGCCAGCGGCATCCGCCTGGGGCTGCTCGACCCCGAGGTGCAGGTGGACACGCGCGGCGGCCGCCTCACCATTGCGTGGAGCGGTGCCGACACCGATTCCGTTTTCATGACAGGCCCCGCCACCACGGTGTTCGAGGGCCAGATCGACATTCCCGACACGCTCGTATGACTACCCACATCCCACCGATCACCGAAGACGACATCGCCCAGTTCCTCACCAACACGCCCGGCTTCTTCGAGCGCCATGCCGAGGTGCTGGCCAGTGTGCAGATCACCAGCCCGCACGGCGCGCGTGCGGTGAGCCTGCAGGAGCGCCAGGCCGAGATGCTGCGCGAGAAGATCAAGGGCCTGGAGCACCGCATCATGGAAATGGTGCGCAACAGCACCGAAAACGCCGCCATTGCCCAGAAGGTGCACCAATGGACTGGCAGCCTGCTGCAGGTGCGCGACCCGTTCGACCTGCCCCAGGCCGTGGTCGATGGTGTGCGCACCCTCTTCGACGTGCCCCAGGCGGCGGTGCGTGTGTGGGAGGTGGCAGCGCCTTATATCGACGCCGACTTCACCCAAGGCGCGAGCGAGGACGCGCGGGCCTTTGCGTCGTCGCTGACCATGCCGTTCTGCGGGCCCAACCTGGGTTTTGAGCCTGCGGGCTGGCTGGCGCAAGAGGCCGGTGAGCCTGCACAGTCGCTGGCTCTGCTGCCGCTGCGCGCAGGCGCCATCGACAGCGCCACGCCTGCGTTTGGCCTGCTGGTGCTGGGGTCGCACGATCCACAGCGTTTTGATGCCACGATGGGCACCGACTTTTTGTCGCGCATGGCAGAGCTGGCGAGCGCAGCCCTTCTGCGGCTTCAGTAAGCAGTCGCAAGCCCCGCCGCCATTGCCAACCCAACGGCGTCTCAGCCACGGCCCCCATGCCTGAAACGCCCGCGGCACCCACCACGCTCGACCCCCACGTCCTGCGGTATCTGGAACATGTGCGCGTCGAAAAGCGGCTGGCCGCGCGCACGCTCACGCTCTACACCCTCGACCTCGAAAAACTGGCGCAGTTTGCGGCCGGCGTGAATGTGCCGATGCTGCAGTTGCAGACCGCTCACATTCGCCGCTTTGTCGCGCAGATGCACAGCGGCGGCCGCAGCGGGCGGGGCATCGCGCTCATCCTGTCGGGCTGGCGCGGCTTTTTCATCTGGGCGGGGCGGCAGGGGCTGATCCCGCACAACCCGGTGCAGGACGTGCGCGCCCCCAAGGCGCCCAAGCCTTTGCCCAAGGCGCTGGGGGTGGACGACGCCGTGCGGCTGGCCGAGTTCGACAACACCGGCGCCGACCCCTGGCTCGAGGCGCGCGATGCAGCCATGGTGGAGCTGCTGTACGGCTGCGGCCTGCGCGTGGGCGAACTGGCGGGGCTCGATGCCATCCCCAACGCCGACACCCAGCGCCAGGGCCGTGGCTGGGTGGACCTGCAAGCGGGCGAGGCCCATGTGTTCGGCAAGGGCAGCAAGCGGCGCAGCGTGCCGGTGGGCGCGGCTGCCACAGCCGCGCTGCAGGCCTGGCTGCAGCTGCGGGCCACACCGTTTGGGGGCGAGGGCTCTGTGCGGCTGGACACCGCCCTGTTCGTGGGCCAGCGCGGCAAACGCCTTACCGCCCAGTCCATCTGGCTGCGCCTGCGCCAGCGCAGCCAGCAGGCGGGGCTGACCACGCCGGTGCACCCGCACATGCTGCGCCACTCGTTTGCCAGCCACCTGCTGCAGAGCAGTGGCGACCTGCGTGCGGTGCAGGAGCTGCTGGGCCACGCCAACATCACGACCACGCAGGTGTACACGCGGCTCGACTTTCAGCACCTGGCCAAGGTGTATGACGCGGCCCACCCCCGCGCGCGAAAGAAGTCTCCCTGAGTTGCCGTGCGGCGTCTCTCCAAAGGGCGGCGCGCCTGCTGGCCTGGCGGAACCAAGTGACAACCAGGCGCCTCCGATCAACGTGGCGCCCGCTGTGGAGCGCCCTGGAGTTGTCCTCATGCTGCTGAAATGGATCCAATCGAACCGGTGGTTCATCGTGTTGCTGTTGTGCTTTGGTGTTTTTCGCACTGCAGTGGCCGACTGGAATCCCATCCCTTCGGGCTCGATGCGGCCCACGCTGCTGGAGGGGGACGTGGTGCTGGTCAATCGCCTGGCCTACGACCTCAAGCTGCCGCTCACGGACATGATCCTGGCGCACATCGATGATCCGCAGCGCGGCGATGTGGTCACCTTCTCGTCCCCGCTGGATGGCACCCGCCTGATCAAGCGCATTGCGGCCTTGCCCGGAGACACGGTGGAGATGCGCAACGAGGTGCTCTACGTCAACGGCCAGGCCGCCGAATACGAGATGCCCGATTCTGTGCAGGAGCCGGTGCTGCCAGGCCACACGCTCACGGCCACGCGCTGGACAGAGCGCCTGCTGGGGCATGAGCGCCGCGTGCAGTGGCTGCAGGGCGTGACAGCGCGCAGCAGCTTCGATCCGGTGCAGGTGCCTGAGGGCGAATACCTGGTGCTGGGTGACAACCGGGACAACAGTGCCGACTCGCGCTACATCGGCCTGGTGCCACGCCATCTGCTCATCGGGCAGGCGCACCGCGTGCTGCTGTCGGCCGATGTGCTGGGCCACTGGGCGCCGCGCCTGGAGCGCTTTGGCAAGGCGCTGTAGCCAGGTTCATCGAGGGCGCAGCCTGCCAGGTCACGCCGCTCAGGCGGCCGCCATCGGCAGATGGGCGTGATCCAGCAGGGGGCGGCGTACCGGCCGGTGTTGCACGACAGCGCGTGGCTCTTGCACGGGGACCTGGGCTTGGTCCTGGCAATCAGGCAGCTTGAAGGTGGCGACCGTCTGGACCAGTTCGCCCGCCTGCTGGTTCAGGCTGGCAGCGGCTGCGGCCATTTCTTCCACCAGGGCGGCGTTTTGTTGGGTGGCGTGGTCCATCTGCGTTACCGCTTCGTTGATCTGATCCACCCCTTGGCTTTGTTCGGTGCTGGCGGCACTGATCTCGCCCATGATGTCGGTGACACGGCGGATGGAGGCAACGACCTCACTCATGGTTTGACCGGCGCGGTCCACCAGGGCAGACCCGGCTTCCACGCGCTCCACACTGGTCCCGATCAGGCCCTTGATCTCGCGGGAGGCCTCGGCCGAGCGGCTCGCCAGCACGCGCACCTCGGTGGCCACCACGGCAAAGCCCCGGCCCTGGTCGCCAGCGCGGGCGGCTTCCACCGCCGCGTTCAGCGCCAGGATATTGGTCTGGAACGCGATGGAGTCGATGACGCCAATGATCTCGGAGATCTTGTTGCTGCTGTCGTTGATGTCCTTCATGGTGCGCACCACGTCAGCCACCACCTCGCCACCCTGCACTGCAATCGAGGTGGCGGTCTGGGCCAGTTGGTTGGCCTGGCGGGAGTTCTCGGCGTTCTGGCGCACAGTGGCGTTGAGCTGCTCCATGGAGGCGGCGGTCTCTTCGAGCGCGCTGGCTTGCTCTTCGGTGCGCGAAGACAGGTCGTTGTTGCCCTGTGCGATTTGTTCCGAAGCGCTCGCTACGTTGATGGAGCTCTGGTGCACCATGGCTACCATGGTGGCAAGGCTGTCCTGCATGCGCTTGAGTTGCGCCATCAGGCTGGAGGTGTCGCCGGGCCTGAGGTCAATGGCCACGGTCAGGTCGCCGTGCGCCACGCTGCGCGCCAGTGCGGCAGCAGTGCCCGGCTCTGTGCCCAACTGGCCCACGATGCTGCGGGTCACGAGGTAGCCAAAGCCCAGTGCGAATAGCACACCACTGGCAATAGCCAGCGCCACGAACCATCGCGTATTGGCATAGGACTCGACCGCTTGGTCATACTCCTTTCGCGCAGTGTCCAGTTGCACCTGCACCAGAGCGCCCAGCACGTCTTGCAGCGGGTCCAGTGCGGGGTACATCTCTCGTGCTGCATAGTCGGTCAGGCCCGGCAGGTCCTTGTTACCGATCAGGTTTTCCAGCGCTTGGACGGCGCCATCGGCTTTGGGCTGCAGCTCTTTGAATTGGGCTGCCAGGCGCACTTCGTCGGCCACCAGCTCGGTCGCCAGATAGGCGTTCCAGTTGTCACTGATGTCCTTCTTGGCTCTGGCGATCGAATCCAACCCTTGCTGCGGGGTGAGCGCGCCGTCGCGCACCTTGTGTGCGGTATCCACTACGTTCACGGCGTACGCGTCTGACACCAGCTTGATCTGTTTGAGTGGCACCACGCGGTCCTGGTACACGGTATTGAGCCCCGCATTGGCGCGCTGCATGCCGGTGAGGCCTGCGCTGCCGATCGCAACGGTCAGCACGCAAAGTACGGCCAGCAGCAGAGACAGGCGGGTAGAAATCTTCAGGTCATTGAAGTTCATGATTAGCAGTTCCTTGTGGGTGATGCAGCCGCTCAGTGGCTGGTGGCAGGTGTATCACTCGCTACCGATTTGGCAAGAAATTTCTCGATATCGAGCAGGATCAGCATGCGCGGGCCGACCGAGCCGATGGCCAGCAGGTGTTCGGGCTTGACGTTGCCGCGCAGGGCGGGCACGGGGCGCAGCTGTTCGCGCTCCAGCGTGAGCACGTCGGACACGCCGTCCACCACCACGCCCACCGTCCGCTGGCCGATGTGCAGCACGATCACCACCTTCAGGTGGTCGTACTGCACGGCGGTCTGGCCCAGCTTCAGGCGCAGGTCGAGGATGGGCACGATCACGCCGCGCAGGTTCATCACGCCCAAAAGCTCACCGGTCGCGTTGGCGATGGTGGTGGGCTTCTCGTACGACCGGATCTCCTGCACGCGCAGGATGTCCACCCCGTATTCCTCGTTGCCTATCTTGAAGGCCAGAAATTCGCGAAGGTCGGTCATCACGGCCTGGGCCGTGCCGGGCGCGGGGGCCAGGCGGGTGATGCTGGGGCGTGTGGCAGAGGTGGTCATCGGAGCGTTTGTGATAAAAATGATAATTTACGCAATTCTATCGATTGCAAATCATATTTGTCAAATATGCGATTTCAATGCGGCAGATCGGCTGCGTTCCTGCCGGGCTGGGAAGGGCTGGCTGGGCCTGCCTGATGGGGGTGTGACCAGGGGCGTGGGTAGCTTTTGCGCGCAGTTTTCCATCGGCGGGTGGCTCACCCGTGCCCGCCAGCACGCACAATCCGGGTCATGAAAACCCTTCGACTCCGCGCGGGCAAAGAGCGCTCGCTGTTGCGCCGCCATCCCTGGATCTTTGAATCGGCCATCGCCAAGGGCGGCGGCGACAGCGGCGAGACCGTGCGTGTGGAGTCGCACGAAGGCCAGTTCCTGGCCTGGGCCGCTTACAGCCCCAGCTCGCGCATCCGCGCGCGGGTGTGGAGCTTTGACGAGGCGCAGCGCATTGATGCTCCGTTTTTTATAGCTGCTTGCGCACGTTCCATCATCGCCAGAGCCCGTTTTGATGTGCAAAGTGATGGCGTGCGCCTGGTGCACGGCGAATCTGACGGCCTGCCGGGGCTCATCGTGGACCGCTATGGCGACACGCTGGTGGCTCAGTTCACCAGCGCAGGCACCGAGCGCTGGAAGGGCGTGATCGCCGATGCGCTGCTGCGCGAAACGGGGCTGACCAAGCTATACGAGCGCTCGGATGCCAGCGTGCGTTCGCTAGAGGGCCTGGAGCCCGCCACCGGCTGGCTGCGCGGCGGGCCCACGGGTGCTGCAGGTGATGGCGAGGGGCCGCCGCTCGAACTCACGATCCGTGAACACCAGTGGCGTCTGACGCTCAACATCGCTGAGGGCCACAAGACCGGTTTCTATCTGGACCAGCGCGACAGCCGCCAGCGGTTTGCCGACTACACCCTGCGCCTGGGTTTCAAGCATGTGCTCAACTGCTTTTGCTACACCGGCGGCTTCAGCGTGGCGGCACTGGCGGGCATGCGTGCAGCGGGCACCGTGGCCGACGGGCACGTGACCTCCATCGATTCCTCGGGCCCGGCCCTGGAGCGCGCCCGCGCCCATGTGGCGCTCAACGGGTTCGATCCGAACCGAGCCACCTTCCTCGATGCCGACGTGAATGCCTCGCTGCGCCAGTTCCTCAAGGAAGGCCAACGTTTTGACGCCATCATCCTGGACCCGCCCAAGTTCGCCCCCACGGCGGCCCACGCCGAGCGGGCTGCGCGCGCCTACAAGGACATCAACCGGCTGGCGCTGCAGTTGCTGTCGCCCGGCGGGGTGCTGTTCACCTTCTCGTGCTCGGGCGGCATCAGCGCCGACCTGTTCCACAAGATCGTGGCCTCGGCTGGCGCCGATGCAGGGGTGGACGGCTACATCCTGGAGCGCCTGGGCGGCGCGCCCGACCATCCGATGACGCTGGAGTTTCCGGAGGGCGAGTACCTCAAGGGGCTGGTGGTGATGCGCAAGGGGTGAGCTTTCCGGCGCCAGCAGGGGCTTGACAGCCTCGGTACACTGAAAAAGATGCCCCTGGGTGGGGCACTGCTGCCGCGCAGCGCGAGTATTTGACCCTTGAAAGACAGATTTATGGCACTGATCCCCGTCACCATCCTCACCGGCTTCCTGGGCTCGGGCAAAACGACCCTGCTCAAGCGTCTCTTGAGCGAAGCCCATGGCCAGAAGATCGCCGTGATCGAGAACGAATTCGGCGAAGAGAACATCGACAACGACATCCTCGTGACCGAGTCCAAGGAGCAGATCGTGCAGATGAGCAACGGCTGCATCTGCTGCACCATCCGGGAAGACCTGCGCGAAACGCTGCAACTGCTGGCCGCCAAGAAGCGCAAGAACCTGCTCGACTTTGACCGCATCGTGATCGAGACCACCGGCGTGGC
Source organism: Acidovorax sp. GW460-11-11-14-LB4 (assembly GCF_059423685.1). NCBI lineage: Bacteria > Pseudomonadati > Pseudomonadota > Betaproteobacteria > Burkholderiales > Comamonadaceae > Acidovorax > Acidovorax sp. GW460-11-11-14-LB4. The sequence goes on from NZ_JBWKYJ010000007.1 coordinate 83,610, forward strand.
CGACCCGGGCCCCGTGGCCCAGACCTTCTTCATGGACGAAGAGATCGCCGAGACCTACCTCATCGACTCGATCATCACGCTGGTGGACGCCAAGCATGCGCCACAGCAGCTCAACGACCGGCAGGAGGCGCGCCGCCAGGTGGGGTTTGCGGACCAGATCTTCCTGTCCAAGACCGACCTAGTGTCCAAGGACGAGACCGAAGCGCTGATCCATCGCCTGAAGCACATGAACCCGCGCGCGCCCATCAAGGCCGTGCATTTTGGCGAAGTGCCGCTCAAGGAGGTGCTGGACCTGCGTGGCTTCAACCTCAATGCCAAGTTGGACATTGACCCGGACTTCCTCAAGGAAGAAGGGGATGGGCATGACCACCACGACCATGACCACGAACATGGCGAGCACTGCAGCCACCCCTCCCACCAACATGAGCACGGCCATGGCCATCACCATCACCACGACGACGATGTGAAGAGTTTTGTGTACCGATCGGACCGCCCGTTCGATCCGGCCAAGCTCGAAGACTTCCTTGGCGCCATCGTCAATATTTACGGCCCGCGCATGCTGCGCTACAAAGGGGTGCTGAATATGAAGGGCACTGAGCGCAAGGTCATATTCCAGGGCGTGCACCAGCTCATGGGCAGCGACCTGGGCCCCCAGTGGGCCGAGGGCGAGGCGCGTACCAGCAAGATGGTCTTTATTGGCATTGACCTGCCCAAGGACATCTTCCTGCAGGGGCTGGAGCAAAGCCTGGTCTGACCTGTTCGCCGGTTCCGAGGGGGCAATGGAGTCCGATTTGTGTTGTATCTGCAACGTTTCCGTTTGCGTCAGCCCAGGTCGATACAATCGCGCCCCGGCAAGAACCTGTGAACAGGTTCTAGACCCCGGAAGGCTTGCCACACGCCCTTGGCTGCGAATGCAGCTGGGGCCCGCCCGTACTGCGAGGAGACCAGGAAGTGAAAGCCGACACCAGCAAATCCAAGGGGGCCACCAAGGCAACCCCTGCCGCGGCGAAAAGCGCCGCCGCCCCAGCGGCACCCAAAGTTGCTGCGAAGGCCACTGCCAAGGCTGCTGCGGCACCCAAGGTGGTCGCGCCCCCGGCCGCGGCTGCACCCGCTCCGGCGCCCGCACTGCAAGCGGGCTCGCAGGTACCCGTGCGCACAACCCGGCCTTCTTCCCGATTGGCCCAATTGACCGTACCATCCATGGCACAGACGGTGGCTTCGACAGCTGCCAAAGCCAGTTATCAACACACCATGCCCACGACCGCGCAAGCGCAGCCTACTTACACGGCTGCCAAAAAAGACCCCAAGCTGGCGAACAACTGGAAAACCAAGTCCGTCGCCGAGCTGACCGACGCTGAAGTCATGGCCATGCCCGACAGCGAGTACATGAACGAAAAGCAGATGGCGTTCTTCCGCCTCAAGCTCGTTCAGCTCAAGCAGGACATCCACAACAGTGCCGGCGAAACCACTGAGCATCTGCGTGAGGACACCGTGGTGGTGCCCGACCCGGCCGACCGCGCCACCATCGAAGAAGAGCACGCACTGGAGTTGCGCACCCGCGACCGCGAGCGCAAGTTGCTCAAGAAAATTGAACAATCCATTGCCCGCATTGATGCGGGTGACTACGGCTACTGCGACGAAACCGGTGAGCCCATTGGTGTGGGCCGCCTGATCGCACGTCCCACCGCCACGCTGTCGCTCGAAGCGCAGCAACGCCGCGAACTCAAGCAGAAGATGTTTGGGGATTGAGCAGGCAGCCGCCTGTTGATCAACGCGCAATCTGCACCCTGAGCCATGAGCAAGGAAGAATCCACCCCTGGCGGCCTGCTATCGAAGGTGGTGCGGTTCGTGAAGAATCCGACCGTCAACTGGACGGAGCTGGACTCCCTCCAGGACGACCGGGAGAGCCAGTACAGCAAGCAGATGCTCAAGGAGATGATCGAGCGCAAGCGCCGCAACGATTTTGTGCGGCGCCGCGAGTTCGATCAGCTGCGCAAGCTGCGCCAGCGCGAGGTCTTGCACGGGCAGCGGGTGGAAGATGCCGCAGGGCGCCCCTCGTTTTTCCAGAGCAGCATGGCATCGCCCGACGAACGGGCCGTCACGCTCAAGAAGATCGACGAGATCGAAGCGCAGATGTCCCAGCAGTGGTGGAAGAGCAAGCAGGGCGCTGACGCACCCACCCAGCCAGGGGTGATGCCGGATTCCAGCACGGAGGCGTCTGCGGAAGAGCAAGCCCGTGCCTATGCGCCCACGGTGCCCGGGAGCCTGTCTGCCCCACTGGATACCAAACCCGCCGTTCAGCCTCTGTTCGCTGATGACAGCATGGCCATTGGCCGCTTTGGTGGCACGGACGCCACCATGCTGCCCGGCAGCACCCCACACGTCGAAGCATCCTTCAGCCCTGCGGCTCCCACGGCTGCGCCCGCGCCCGCATTCGAACCGGAGGAATTCGTGCACGAACCCGATCTTGAAGAAGCCGCCATCCGGTTTGCCAATGGTGACCATGCAGGGGCCGAGTCTGGCCTGCTGGAGGTGCTGGCCCAGCACCAGCAGGACGATCCAGCGCAGCAGCTGGAAATCTGGATGACGCTGTTCGACCTTTACCGGGCCACCGGGCAGCACGACCGTTTTGACACCCTGGCCATCGACTTTGCCGCGCAATATGGCCGCTCGGCGCCGCTGTGGTTTTCCATCCCGGCGCAACTGGGCCTGGCCGTTGAAGTGGCTCCCGCTGCCGAGCCTGCCGCCGCTATGCGCCGTGATTTCAGCTGGAACGCTCCGCCCACCGTGGCGGTTTCTTCGGTGGCCGCACTGCAGGCCTCGCTGGCCCGTGCGGCGTCCCCCTGGACGCTGTCCTGGTCACGCCTTGCTTCGATTGACGAGGCGGCAGTGCCCCTGTTGGCTGACCAGTTCAGCCTGTGGGCCGACCGCGATGTCCAGATCGCGTTTTCGGGTGTTGAAAAGCTCCATGCCCTGCTCGATGCCAAGACCCAGTCGGGCGACCGCTCGAACAGCCCCGAGTGGTGGCGTTTGCGCATGGCAGCCATGCGCCTCATGGGCAAGCCCGACGAGTTTGAACTGGTGGCGCTCGACTACTGCGTGACCTACGAAGTCTCTCCACCCTCCTGGGTGTCGCCACGTTGCGGATACTCGGACAACGAGGGTGTGTCTTCAGGCTCTGCGCCTCTGGCCGCCGACAGCGACTTCATGGCGTCCGATCTCGGTGAGTCGTCGGTCCCCGCTCCCTTGGAGACCGGACCCGTCGCACAGCTCAGCGGCCATATCGATGGCGATGCCACGCCCCTGCTGCAGCCGTTCGAGGCACACTTCAAGCCCGGCGTGCCGCTGACCATTGCCTGCGACAAGCTGATCCGGGTGGACTTTGCTGCCGCAGGCTCCGTGCTCAACTGGGCGGCTGAGCAACAGGGCCACGGCCATGTGATCCAGTTCCACAACCTGCAGCGGCTGGTGGCGATCTTCTTCAACGTGATCGGAATCAACGAACACGCCTGGGTGGTCCCCCGGAAGAACTAGCAGCACCTCTCCTGGAGGGCCTGTTCCGGTCCAGATTCCAGTCTTGCGGGTAGTCGGGAGGGCGTGTCGCGTGGTTGGCCAGACTGCGTGTGCGGCATCCGTCCCGAGGTCGGCTTGCAAAATGCCTGGTGATCCCCATCTGCCGCAGCTATGGATTCATCTCAAGACAACCATCCGGTGTTCCACGGCACCACCATCCTCAGTGTGCGTCGCCAGACGCCTTCCGGCATCCAGGTCGCCATCGGCGGCGATGGGCAGGTCACGCTGGGCAACATCGTGGTCAAGGGCACGGCGCGCAAGGTGCGCAAGCTCTACCACGGCAAGGTGCTGGCGGGCTTTGCGGGCGCTACGGCCGATGCGTTCACGCTGTTCGAGCGCTTCGAGGCGAAGCTGGAAAAGCACCAGGGCCACCTGACGCGCGCTGCCATCGAACTCACCAAGGACTGGCGTACCGACCGGGTCTTGCGCCGCCTCGAAGCCATGCTGGCCGTGGCCGACGCCAGTGCGTCGCTCATCATCACCGGCAATGGCGACGTGCTGGAGCCCGAGCAAGGCATCGTGGCGATTGGCTCGGGTGGCGCTTATGCGCACTCGGCGGCCAAGGCGCTGCTGGTGAATACCGAGTTGTCTGCCCAAGAGATCGTGAAAAAGTCGCTCGAAATTGCGGGCGAACTCTGCATCTACACCAACATGAACCACACCATCGAGACGCTCTGAGCGTGCGACGGTGGAACAGGCCCCGCGCTGGCCTCACGGTCAGCGCATCGGGGGCTGAATGCTCTGTTTTTTATAGCTGCTGGTGCACGATTCACTAGCGCTACAGTCCCATTTGATACCAGGAAGACCTGTATGTCGTCCATGACCCCCCAGGAAATCGTCTCCGAGCTGGACCACCACATCGTGGGCCAGGCCAGCGCCAAGCGTGCCGTGGCCATCGCTCTGCGCAACCGCTGGCGCCGCCAGCAGGTGGAAGGCAGCCTGCGCCAGGAGATCACGCCCAAGAACATCCTCATGATCGGCCCCACCGGCGTGGGCAAGACCGAGATTGCACGCCGCCTTGCAAGACTCGCCGATGCGCCCTTCATCAAGGTCGAGGCCACCAAGTTCACCGAGGTGGGCTACGTGGGCAAGGACGTGGATTCCATCATCCGCGACCTGGCTGAGATGGCTGTGAAGCAGACGCGCGAGGCCGAGATGAAGAAGGTGCGCACCCGCGCCGAAGATGCCGCCGAGGAACGCATCCTGGACGTGCTGATCCCCCCGGCCCGCGCAGCGGCAGGCAGCGAACCCGCCGCTGACAACACGGCCCGCCAGGTCTTTCGCAAGAAGCTGCGCGAAGGTGCACTGGATGACAAGGAGATCGAGATCGACGTGGCCGAAGGCCGCCCCCAGCTCGAAATCATGGGCCCCCAGGGCATGGAAGAGATGACCGAGCAGCTGCGTGGCATGTTCAGCCAGCTGGGGCAGGACAAGCGCAAGACCCGCAAGCTCAAGATCGCCGAGGCCCTGAAGCTCATTGCCGATGAAGAGGCGGCCAAGCTGGTCAACGAAGAGGACATCAAGACCCGCGCGGTGGCCAGCGCCGAGCAAAACGGTATCGTCTTCATCGATGAGATCGACAAGGTGGCCGCGCGGCAGGAAAGCAGTGGCGCTGACGTATCGCGCCAGGGCGTGCAGCGCGACCTGCTGCCGCTGGTGGAGGGCACCACGGTGTCCACCAAGTACGGCATGATCAAGACGGACCACATCCTGTTCATCGCCTCGGGGGCGTTCCACCTGTCCAAACCCAGCGACCTGATCCCGGAGTTGCAGGGGCGGTTCCCGATCCGGGTGGAGCTGGAATCGCTATCGGTCAAGGACTTCGAAGCCATCCTCACCCAGACCCATGCGTCGCTGGTCAAGCAGTACCAGGCGTTGCTGGCCACCGAGGGCGTCACGCTGGAGTTCGCGCCCGAGGGCATCACCCGCCTGGCGCACATCGCCTTTGAGGTGAACGAACGCACCGAGAACATCGGCGCGCGCCGCCTGTCCACGGTGATGGAGCGCCTGCTGGACGAGGTGAGCTTTGACGCCACCCGCCTGGCCGGCCAGACCATCACCATCGACGCCGCCTACGTCGATACCCGCCTGCAGACTCTGAGCCAGGACGAGGACCTGTCGCGCTACATCCTGTGACCACTCGGTCAAGCCTTGAGAGGTCACTTTCATAGGCCTCTCTAAGTGCTTCTTTTTCAACGACTTTTGGCGTTCTGGCGTCTGAAAAAACGCATCTAAGTCGTTGATTTCATTGAAAAGTTTGTGGGACAACCCCCTTGTTCGGTGTGCTTTTCCTGCTACAGTGCAAAAAAGTGCAATTAAGTGGTGAAAAGTGCCCTCAAGGTCCATTTCTGGACCTGCGAGGCGCAAAACCGAACTGGGAATCTGTCCGTGTTTCAAGGTGCCTCGTCGCTGAGTCTCGATGCGAAGGGTCGGCTGTCCGTGCCGACCCGGCATCGTGACGTCCTCGCGGCCACGGCATCCGGTCAGCTCACCATCACCAAGCACCCGCACGGCTGCCTCATGGTCTTCCCTCGCCCTGAATGGGAGAAGTTCCGTGAGCGCATCGCCCAGCTGCCCATGTCCGCCCAGTGGTGGAAGCGCATCTTCCTGGGCAATGCCATGGATGTGGACATGGACGCCACCGGCCGTGTGCTGATCTCCCCCGAGCTGCGCGAAGCCGCCGGTATTTCCAAAGACACCATGCTGCTGGGCATGGGCAACCATTTCGAACTCTGGGACAAGGCCACCTACGACGAGCAGGAAGCCAAGGCCATGCAGGGTGAGATGCCGGATGTCTTCAAGGACTTCTCCTTTTAAGGCGCGCTGTGACATCCCCCTTGCAACACACCACCGTCCTGCTGAATGAGGCCGTGGACTCTCTCCTGGGCGGCGCAGGCCCGGAGCCTTCCGGCACCTGGATCGATGCGACCTTCGGGCGCGGCGGGCACTCCCGCCTCATCCTGCTCCGGCTGGGCCCCCAGGGGCGCCTGGTGGCCTTTGACAAGGACCCCGAAGCCATCGCCGAAGCAACGCGCATCACCGATGCGCGTTTTTCCATTCGGCACGAAGGTTTTCGCCATCTGGCCGAGCTGCCGCCCGCCAGTGCTGCGGGCGTGCTGATGGACCTGGGCGTGAGCTCGCCCCAGATCGACAGCCCCGAGCGGGGCTTCAGTTTCCGTTTTGACGGTCCGCTGGACATGCGCATGGATACCACGCGCGGCGAAAGCGTGGCCGATTGGTTGGCCACGGCCGAAGTCGGTCAGATTGCGGAGGTGATACGTGACTACGGTGAAGAACGGTTTGCTGGCCCCATTGCAAAGGCGATTGTTGCTCGGCGCGAAGAACGGGGTCCTCTTGCAACCACCGCAGAACTGGCCGACCTCGTGGCTGGCGCGGTCAAAACCCGCGAGCCGGGCCAGAACCCTGCAACGCGCACATTTCAAGCTCTTCGGATTTTCATCAACGCCGAGCTTGAAGAGCTGCAACAGGCGCTAGAGGCCAGCCTCTCGGTGCTGCAGCCCGGTGGGCGGCTGGTGGTCATCAGCTTCCATTCACTCGAAGACCGCATCGTCAAGCAGTTCATCGCCAAACATTCCAAGGAGGTCTACGACCGCCGCGCACCGTTTGCTGCGCCGCAGGCCATGAAGCTCATCGCGCTCGACCGCATCAAGCCCAGTGCGGCCGAGGTCGAGGCCAATCCCCGCTCGCGCAGCGCCATCATGCGCGTGGCCGAGCGCACGGCGGTCGTCTGACATGACGCGGCTCAACGTGGTCCTGTTGCTGGCGGTGCTGGCCAGTGCGATCTATCTGGTGCACACCCAGTACGAATCGCGCCGCCTGTTCACCGAGCTGGACCGCGCCGTGGCCGAGGCCCGCCGTCTGGAGACGGAGCACCAGCGCCTGCAGGTGGAAAAGCGCGCCCAGGCCACGCCGCTGCGGGTGGAGAAGATCGCGCGCGCACAGTTGAACATGCGCACCGCCACCCCAGCGATCACCCAGTACGTGTCTGACCCGCAAGGCGTCGCAACTGCCACCGCCGCAGCCGCCGCCGCCTCGCAACCCGCCGGGGTGCAGCCATGAGCCGCAGCGTGCTCTACACATCCAGCCCTTTGCTGGCCAGCAAGACGCCGGTCTGGCGCAGCAAGTTCATCGTGGCGGTGATTGGTCTGGGCTTTCTGGGGCTGGCTGGGCGGGCGGCCTATGTGCAGGTGTTTGGCAACGCGTTCTTCCAGCGTCAGGGCGAGGTGCGTTTTGCGCGCACGCTGGAGCTGCCTGCCAACCGCGGCAAGATCGTGGACCGCAATGGCCTGATCCTCGCGTCCAGCGTGCCGGCTGCCAGCATCTGGGCGATCCCCGAAGACGTGGACCAGGACAGGCCCGAGGTTCGCGCCAAGCTCAAGCAGCTGGCCAAGCTGCTGGACATGCCGCAGGCCGACCTGCTGAAAAAGCTGGCAGATGAGGACAAGACCTTCGTCTGGATCAAGCGCCAGCTCGACTGGGAAGTGGGCCAGCAGATTGCGGCTCTGGACATCAAGGGCATCTACCAGCGCAAGGAATACAAGCGCCAGTATCCCGAGGGCGAGGCCGCCGCACACGTGGTGGGCTTCACCAACGTGGAAGACCATGGCCAGGAAGGCATGGAGCTGGCCTTCGACAAGGAGCTGGCAGGCAAGCCCGGTTCGCGCCGCGTGATCAAGGACCGATTGGGCCGTGTGGTCGAAAGCGTGGGCGAAACCGTGCCCCCGGTCGATGGCAAGGACATGCAGTTGTCCATCGACAGCAAGGTGCAGTTCTTTGCGTACCAGAAGCTGCGCGACCAAGTCGCCGCGCACAAGGCCAAGGCGGGCAGTGTGGTGGTGCTTGATGCCCACACGGGCGAGCTGCTGGCGCTGGCCAACTACCCGAGCTACGTGCCCGACAAGCGCCAGAACCTGACGGGCGAGCAGCTGCGCAACCGTGCTCTGACCGACGTGTTCGAGCCCGGCTCGACCATGAAGCCGTTCACCATCGGCCTGGCGCTGGAGACCGGGCGCGTGCGCCCCGAGACCGTGGTGGATACCAACCCCGGACGCATCACCATCACCGGCTCCACGATCTCGGACACGCACAACTACGGCGTGCTCACGGTCGAAGGCGTGATCCAGAAGTCCAGCAACGTGGGCACCACCAAGCTGGCCATGCAGATGCCCGCGCGCGAGATGTGGGAGACCTTCTCGGCCGCCGGTTTTGGTCAGAAGCCCCAATTGCACTTCCCGGGCGTGGTGACGGGCCGCCTGCGCCCCTACAAGAGCTGGCGCCCTGTGGAGCAGGCCACCATGTCGTACGGCTACGGCCTCTCGGCCAGCCTGTTCCAGATGGCGCGGTCGTACACCGTGTTTGCCAATGGCGGTCGGGTGATTCCCGCCACCATGCTCAAGACGGCCGAGCCCGCCGTGGGCGTGCCTGTTTTTTCCGAGCGCACCGCCGACCAGGTGCGCAAGATGCTGCAGATGGCCGCAGGCCCCGGCGGCACGGGCCAGAAGGCGCAGACCGTGGGCTACTCCGTGGGCGGCAAGTCGGGCACGGCACGCAAGCAGGTGGGCAAGAACTACGCCTCGGGCAAGTACCGCGCGTGGTTCACCGGCATGGCACCCATCGACAAGCCCCGCATCATCGTGGCCGTGATGATCGACGAGCCCAGCAATGGCGTGTTCTACGGCGGTGCCGTGGCCGCGCCGGTTTTCAGCGAGGTGGTGCAGCAGACCCTGCGCATGATGGGCGTGCAGCCCGACATGGCCGTCAAGCCGCAGATCGTGGCCAATGCCGTGGAGGAGTCGCTGTGATGCAAGCGCCGCTCCACACCCTCCAGACTGCCAGCGACGCGGTGCAATGGCTGCGCACGCGCGTCACCGGCGCACTACATACCGACAGTCGCCAGATCACGCCCGGCGACGGCTTTATTGCCTGGCCCGGTGCCGCCACAGACGGCCGCGCGCATGTGGCCGACGCCATGGTGCGTGGCGCCACGGCCTGCCTCGTCGAACAGGCGGGGGTCGAGGCCTTCGCTTTTGCGGGCGACCACATGGCGGCGCTGCAAGGTCTCAAGGCCGCCACAGGGCCCATCGCCGCCGAATGGTTTGCACAACCCACGCAGCAGCTGAAGGTGCTGGCGGTGACGGGAACCAACGGCAAGACCAGCACGGCGTGGTGGCTCGCAGGTGCTCTGAATGTGCTATCGAATGAGGAGCAATCAGGGCAAGATCAATGTGCGCTGGTGGGTACTTTAGGCATGGGACTGCCACCCGCGCTCACCTCCACCGGCATGACCACGCCCGACCCGGTGCGGTTGCAGCGCGCGTTTGCCCAGTTTGTGGCGCAAGGCCTCGGTGCCTGCGCTATCGAGGCTTCGTCGATTGGATTGGCCGAGGCCCGGCTCGACGGCACGCACATCCACGCGGCCATCTTCACCAACTTCACGCAAGACCACCTGGACTACCACGGCAGCATGGCCGATTACTGGCTGGCCAAGCGGGCGCTGTTCGACTGGCCGGGCCTGCAGGCCGCCATCATCAATGTGGACGACCCCGCAGGCGCCCAATTGCATGGCGAGCTGAAGGGCAGTGCACTGGATCTGTGGAGCGTCTCGGCCCAGGGGGCTGCGCGCCTGGCGGCGCAGGACATCACCCTGGGCGACCAGGGTCTGTGTTTCACGGTGGCCGAGGGCTATGACCGGCAGCTGCTGCAAACCCGCGTGATCGGCCAGTACAACGTGCTGAACCTGCTGGGGGTGCTGGCCACGCTGCGCAGCCTGGGCGTGCCGCTGGACCGCGCCGTGCGCGCCTGCGCCAGCCTGCAGCCCGTGCCGGGCCGCATGCAGCGGCTGGTGGCGGTGGGCCAACCCCTGGTGGCCGTGGACTACGCACACACCCCCGACGCTTTGGACAAAGCCCTGCAAGCCCTGCGCCCCCTGGCCACCGAGCGTGGCGGGCGGCTGTGGTGCGTGTTCGGCTGCGGCGGCGACCGCGACGCGGGCAAACGCCCGCTGATGGGTGCCGTGGCCCAGCAGCAGGCCGACCAGGTGCTGGTGACCAGCGACAACCCCCGCAGCGAAGACCCGGCCGCCATCCTGCACCAGATCCTGCAGGGCACGATTGCCGGTGGCACCGTGCGTGCTGAGCCCGACCGTGCGGCCGCCATCGCGCAGGCCATTGCCGAGGCCGCACCTGCCGATGTGGTGCTGATTGCCGGCAAGGGCCACGAAGACACCCAGGAGACGGCAGGCGTGCGCGTGCCGTTCTCCGACATGGCCCACGCGCAGGCTGCGCTGCAGGCCCGAGGAGCCCACACATGGGCATGAATCCCATTGCACCCGTCATGACACTGCAGCAAGCCTGGGCACTGCTGCTGCCGCGTATTCCCGCTGCCCGCTTGGTGGGCGATGGCGCCACGCCGCTGGCGCGTGTGCACACCGACACGCGCACCCTCCAGCCGGGCGATCTGTTTGTGGCGCTCAAGGGCGAGCGTTTTGATGCCAACGCCTTCCTGGCCGATGCCTGTGCTGGCGGTGCCGCTGCAGCCATTGCACACGGTGGTCTGGAGGCAGCCGGTTTGCCCGGCATCGAAGTGCCCGACAGCCTGGCTGCGCTGGGCGCACTCGCCACCGGCTGGCGTACGCAGTTCCACCTGCCGCTGATCGGCGTGACGGGCAGCAATGGCAAGACCACGGTGACGCAGATGATCGCGTCCATCCTGCGTGCCTGGCAGGGTGAGGCTGCGTTTGCCACGCAGGGCAATTTCAACAACGACATCGGTGTGCCGCTGATGCTGACGCGCCTGCGCGCCAGCCACCGCGCCGCCGTGATCGAGATGGGCATGAACCACCCCGGCGAGATCGCCACGCTGGCCGCCATGGCCCAGCCCACGGTGGCCTTGGTCAACAACGCGCAGCGCGAGCATCTGGAGTTCATGCATACCGTCGAGGCGGTGGCCCGCGAGAACGGCTCGGTGTTTGCCAGCTTGCCCGCCGATGGCGTGGCCGTGTTTCCGTCAGGGGATGCCTACACGGGCCTCTGGCAGTCGCTGGCTCTGGGGCGGCCCGGCCGCCGCACGGTGACCTTTGGTGATGGCGGCGATGTTCGCTGTGCGCAGGCCACTTGGGAGCGCGGCGCCTGGGCGGTCACCCTGACCACACCACGCGGTGAGATCACGACCCGCCTGCACATCGCTGGCCGCCACAACGTCACCAACGCGCTGGCGGCCACGGCGTGCACGCTGGCAGCGGGTGCACCCGTCGCGGCCATTGCCCAGGGTCTGCGCGACTTCACACCGGTCAAGGGCCGCTCGCGCGCTTTCAGCGTGACCGTCGCGGGCCGCGACATCACGGTGGTGGACGACACGTACAACGCGAACCCCGATTCCATGCACGCAGCCATCCAGGTGCTGGCCGAACTGCCAGGCCCGCAACTGCTGGTGATGGGCGACATGGGCGAGGTGGGCGACCAGGGGCCACAGTTCCACACCGAGGCCGGCGCACTGGCCCGTGAGGCTGGTATCCCCACGATGTTTGCGCTGGGCGCGCAGTCGGTGCACGCCGCGTCGGCGTACGGCGACGGGCAGGGTGGTGTTGCCCGGCATTTCAACGATATGAGCGCACTGCAGGATGCGGTGCGCAACGCCCTGCCCACGGTGGGCAGCGTGCTGGTCAAGGGATCGCGATTCATGAAGATGGAACAGGTGGTCGAGGCAATCAGCGCCGCCGCACTGCCCCCAGAACAACAACAAAAGCCGATCAATCCACTGGAGGGACACCATGGCGCAACGCATTGATATTGCCCGTACGGTGTCAGCCCATGCCGGAGGTGCCACATGCTGCTGATGCTGTCGCAATGGCTGCAGGGCCTGTCGCCCGAGTTCGGCTTCTTTCGGGTGTTCCAGTACCTCACGTTCCGTGCGGTGATGGCCGCCATGACGGCGCTGCTCATCGGGCTGGTGGCCGGCCCCAAGGTGATTCGCATCCTCGCCTCGCTCAAGATCGGCCAGCCCATCCGGGGCTATGCGATGCAGTCGCACCTGTCCAAGAGCGGCACGCCCACCATGGGTGGTGTGTTGATTCTGTTGTCGATCGCCATTTCCACCCTGCTGTGGTTTGACCTGTCCAACCGCTTTGTGTGGATTGTGCTCATCGTCACGCTGGGCTTTGGTGCCATCGGCTGGGTGGACGACTGGCGCAAGGTGGTCAACAAGGACCCCGAAGGCATGCGTTCGCGCGAGAAGTACTTCTGGCAGTCGGTGATCGGCCTCATGGCCGCGCTGTACCTGGTGTTCAGCATTTCTGAAAGCTCCAACGCCAAGGTGTGGGAGCTGTTCGTGGGCTGGGTGCAGTCGGGCTTTTCGCTGGACCTGCCGCCCAAGGCGGGGCTGCAATTGCCCTTCTTCAAGGAAGTGAGTTACCCGCTGGGCGTGCTCGGCTTCGTGATCCTCACCTATCTCGTCATCGTGGGCTCCAGCAATGCGGTGAACCTGACCGACGGCCTGGACGGCCTGGCCATCATGCCCGTGGTGATGGTGGGCTCGGCGCTGGGCGTGTTTGCTTATGTCACCGGCAGCTCGGTGTATTCCAAGTACCTGTTCTTCCCGCACATTCCGGGTTCGGGAGAGTTGCTGATCTTCTGCGCTGCCATGGCGGGCGCGGGCCTGGCTTTCCTCTGGTTCAACGCGCACCCCGCCCAGGTTTTCATGGGTGACGTGGGAGCGCTGGCGCTGGGCGGAGCCCTGGGCACCATCGCCATCATCGTGCGCCAGGAGATCGTGCTGGCCATCATGGGCGGCATCTTTGTGGTCGAGGCCCTGTCGGTGATGCTGCAGGTCACCTGGTTCAAGTTCACCAAGAAGCGCTACGGCGAAGGCCGCCGCCTGCTCAAGATGGCGCCCCTGCACCACCACTTTGAAAAGAGCGGCTGGAAAGAAACGCAGGTGGTCGTGCGCTTCTGGATCATCACCATGCTGCTGTGCCTGATTGGCCTGTCCACGCTGAAACTGCGATGAACCCGAACGATCCTCTTCTCCCTGACCCCCTCGGCACGTCCGAGGCCATGCCCCCGTTGGCAGGGGCTGGGGTGGATGCTGCAGGTGCTCCAGAGGTCGACCCTGGCAGGCAGGATGCTGCGCCCGCGGTACCCGATGTGAATCCAGGGCAGGACACTGCGGCATCGGGCAGCGAAGTGTCAGACGGCATGCCTCCCGCAGAGGTCACTGAGGCGGCCCCAGGTGCGCCGGCAGGAAAGAGCACCAGCACTGCCTGGAACCCCGAGGCCGTGCCTGCTGTCTCCGCCGCGAAAGCCGCAGCGGATTTTGTGGCGCAGATCTTTGCCGAGGTGGCGGCTCCTGAGTCGGGAGCCGCTGACAGTGTGGGCGCTGCAGACACCGCAGAGGCCGACGAGCCCATGACGCCGGACGTGCCTGCAGGCCCCGCGCGCGAGGGCGTTGCGAACCTGCTGCAAGGCCAGCACATCCTGATCCTGGGCCTGGGCGCCTCGGGCATGGCGATGGCACGCTGGTGCGTGCGTTGCGGCGCGCAAGTCACTGTGGCCGACACGCGCGCCGCCCCGCCGCAACTGCCCGCACTGCAGCGAGAGCTGCCCCAGGTCCGTTTTGTGTCGGGCGCATTCGATGCCAGCCTGGTACAAGGGCAGAATCTGCACGCGGTCTATCGTTCGCCAGGGTTGAGCCCTGAGGCAGTTGCTCCTGTTTTCGAAGCGGCTCGTGCAAACAACATCTGCGCTGGCGGTGAGCTGAGTCTTTATGCCATGGCCCTGGCAGCGCTGCGCGAATCGCACGCGTATGCCCCCGCCGTGCTGGCTATCACCGGGACCAACGGCAAGACCACCGTGACCTCGCTCACCGGACAGTTGGTGGAGCGCTCTGGCAAACGCGTGGCCGTGGCCGGCAACATCGGTCCGACCCTGCTCGACACACTGGCAGAACACCTGGATGCAGACACCTTGCCCGACGTGTGGGTGCTGGAACTGTCGAGCTTTCAGCTGGATGGCGTGAATGGGGGTGAAGGGGGCTTCGAGCCCACGGCCGCCACGGTGCTCAACATCACGCAGGACCACCTGGACTGGCACGGCAGCATCGAGGCCTATGCTGCGGCCAAGGCGCGCATCTTTGGCCAGACGGGCTTGATGATCCTGAACCGCGAAGACGCTGCGGTGATGGCCATGCTGCCGCCACCCGTCAAGGTCAAGCTGCAAAAGCCGCAGGTGCGCGCGCACCTCACCTTTGGTGGCGACATGCCCCGGCGTCCGGGCGACTTTGGCATCGAGGTGGTGAGCGGCATGCCCTGGCTGGTGCGCGCCATGGACGCGGACGAAACCCGAAAGCGTGGCCGCAACGAGGTCGAAGAGGACCTGCACATCCAGCGGCTCATGCCGGCGGATGCCCTGCGCATCCGGGGCCGCCACAACGCCACCAACGCATTGGCCGCGCTGGCTCTGGCCACGGCGGCGGGTTGCCCGCTGGCGCCCATGCTCTACGGCCTGCGCGAGTACCGGGGCGAGCCGCACCGTGTGGAGCCCGTGGCCATCATTCACGGCGTGGAATATTTTGACGACAGCAAGGGCACCAACGTGGGCGCCACGGCGGCTGCGCTGGTGGGGCTGGGCGCGGAGCGGCGTTTGGTGGTCATTCTGGGCGGAGAAGGCAAGGGGCAGGACTTTGCGCCCCTGGCAGCCCCCGTCGCACGTTATGCACGTGCGGTGGTGCTGATTGGCCGCGACGCACCGCTGATCCGCGCTGCGCTCCAGGACGCTGGTGTGCCGTTGCTCGATGCGGACACCTTGCCTGAGGCCGTTGCACTGGCCGCGCAGCGCGCCCATTCTGGCGATGCGGTGCTGATGTCGCCCGCCTGCGCCAGTTTCGACATGTTCAAGGACTACGAGCACCGCGCCCAGGTCTTTTGCGAGACCGTGCGGGCGATGGCCGACGATGCGGGCCAGTCGGCGGAGGGCATGCAATGACGGCACCCGCCAGCACCTTGTTGCAACGCGTGACCGGCTGGTTCGGTGGCCTGCCTGGTAAGGCGGCCGACGTGTTGCCCGTGCGCGTGGGCGGCACCGAGTACCGGCAGTCGTCCAGCACGCCCGCGAGCGTGCTGGGTTTTGACCAGGCCTTGCTCTGGGTGGTGGTGGCACTGCTGGCGTGGGGGTTGGTGATGGTGTATTCAGCGTCGATTGCCATGCCGGACAACCCGCGCTTTGCCAACTATGCGTCCACCCATTTCCTGACCCGCCACATGATGTACCTGGTGGTGGGGTTTGTGGCGGCGCTGCTGGCGTTCCAGGTGCCCATGGCGCTCTGGGAGCGGGTGGCGCCCTGGTTGTTCATCGTGGCCTTGCTCATGCTGGTGGCTGTGCTGATTCCCGGCGTGGGCAAGGTGGTCAATGGCGCGCGCCGCTGGCTGTCCATCGGCCCCGTGGGTTTCCAGCCCTCCGAGGTGGCCAAGTTTGCGGTGCTGATCTATGCCGCCGACTACATGGTGCGCAAGATGGAGGTGAAGGAGCGCTTCTTCCGCGCCGTGCTGCCCATGGGCGCAGCGGTGGCCATCGTCGGCGTGCTGCTGCTGGCCGAGCCCGACATGGGCGCCTTCATGGTGGTGGCCGTGATTGCCATGGGCATCCTGTTCCTCGGCGGTGTGAATGCCCGCATGTTCTTCCTGATCGCAGGGGTGCTGGTGGGTGCCTTTGCGCTGATGATCGCCAGTTCGCCCTGGCGCCGCGAGCGCGTGTTTGCGTACCTGGATCCCTTCAGCGAACAGCATGCACTCGGCAAGGGCTACCAGCTATCGCACTCGTTGATCGCCATCGGACGCGGCGAGGTGTTTGGCGTGGGGCTGGGGGGCAGTGTGGAGAAGCTGCACTGGCTGCCCGAGGCGCACACCGACTTCCTGATGGCCGTGATCGGCGAAGAGTTTGGCCTGGTGGGCGTGGTCGCGCTCATCGTGCTGTTCCTGTGGATGACCCGCCGCATCATGCACATCGGCCGCCAGGCCATTGCGCTGGACCGCGTGTTCGCAGGGTTGGTGGCGCAGGGCGTGGCGATCTGGATCGGTTTTCAAGCCTTCATCAACATGGGCGTGAATTTGGGCGCGCTGCCGACCAAGGGGCTCACGCTGCCACTGATGAGTTTTGGCGGGTCGGCGATTTTGATGAATCTGGTGGCGCTGGCGGTGGTGCTGCGGGTCGATTACGAAAACAAACTTCTCATGCGCGGAGGCCGCGTATGAAAAGTTTGTTTCACCAAAACAAGCTGTGCATTGCGCAAGCAATGCCAGGCACGCAGTGCCTCATGCGGGGAGGTCGCGTATGAGCACGCAGAAGACCGCCCTCATCATGGCTGGTGGAACCGGCGGCCACATCTTCCCCGGCTTGGCCGTGGCCGAGGAACTGCGCGCACGCGGCTGGCGTGTGCACTGGCTGGGCGCGCCCGGCAGCATGGAGTCGCGCATCGTGCCGCAGCACGGCTTTGCGCTGGAACTCATCGATTTTTCGGGCGTGCGCGGCAAGGGACTCGTCACGCTGGCCCTGTTGCCGCTGCGCCTGCTGCGTGCGTTCTGGCAGGCGCTGCAGGTCGTGCGCCGTGTGAAGCCCGACGTGGTGGTGGGCCTGGGTGGCTACATCACTTTTCCGGGCGGGATGATGGGTGTACTCGCGGGCAAGCCCCTGGTGCTGCATGAGCAGAATTCGGTGGCGGGCATGGCGAACAAGGTCCTGGCAGGTGTGGCCGACCGGGTGTTCACCGCCTTCCCCCAGGTGTTCAAGCAGGGCCAGTGGGTGGGCAACCCCCTGCGCACCGCCTTCACGCAGCAGCCGGGCCCGGCCGAGCGGTTTGCAGGCCGCAGTGGTCCGCTGCGCCTGCTGGTGGTGGGCGGCAGCCTGGGAGCGCGTGCGCTCAACGAGATCGTGCCCCAGGCCATCGCATTGATGCCGGCCGGCCAACGACCCACCGTGATCCACCAAAGCGGTGCGGCACAGATCGATGCCCTGCGCGCCCACTACGCCGCTGCAGGGGTCGAGGCAGAGCTGACGCCATTTATCGACGACACCGCCAGCGCGTTTGCAGCGGCCGACATCATCGTCTGCCGGGCGGGGGCGAGCACCGTCACCGAGATCGCTGCCGTGGGCGCCGCGTCCATCTTTGTCCCCTTCCCGTCGGCCGTGGACGACCACCAGACCACCAACGCGCAGTTCCTCGTGAACGCAGGAGGCGGCTGGCTGGTGCAGCAGCGCGACCTGACGCCGCAAGGGCTATCTGAAATGCTATTGAAATTAGAGCGTCCCACACTTGTGGATGTGGCGCTCAAGGCCAAAAACATGCAAAAAATCAACGCCACCCGCGAGGTGGTGACTGCCTGCGAGGAGTTGGCCCAACCATGAAACATGCGATTCGCCACATCCATTTCGTAGGCCTCGGCGGCGCCGGCATGAGTGGCATTGCCGAAGTGCTGTTCAACCTGGGTTACCGCATCTCGGGCTCGGACCTGGCCGACAGTGCCACGCTGCGCCGCCTGGCAGACCTCGGCATCAAGACCTGCCTCGGCCACGCGGCAGCGCACATCGATGGCGCCGACGCCGTGGTCACGTCCACAGCCGTCACTTCGGACAACCCTGAAGTGCTGGCCGCACGCGAAAAGAAGATCCCCGTGGTGCCGCGCGCACTGATGCTGGCCGAGCTGATGCGCCTGAAGCAGGGCATTGCCATCGCGGGCACGCACGGCAAGACCACCACCACCAGCCTCGTGACCAGCGTGCTGGCCGAGGCGGGGCTGGATCCGACCTTCGTCATCGGCGGCAGGCTCAACAGCGCGGGCGCCAATGCCAAGCTGGGCAGCGGCGACTACATCGTGGTCGAGGCCGATGAGTCCGACGCGTCGTTCTTGAACCTGCTGCCCGTGATGGCCGTGGTGACCAACATCGACGCCGACCACATGGAGACCTATGGCCACGACTTCGGTCGGCTCAAGGGCGCGTTTGTCGATTTCCTGCACCGCATGCCGTTCTACGGCACGGCCATCCTGTGTGTGGACAGTCCCGCCGTGCGCGACATCCTGCAGAGCGTGACCTGCCCCATCACCAGCTACGGCTTCTCGGAAGACGCGCAGGTGCGCGCCATCAACGTGCGCGCCGAGGCGGGCCAGATGCGCTTCACCGTGCAGCGACGCAACGGCGTCACGCTGCCCGATATGGAGATCGTGCTCAACCTCGCGGGCGAGCACAACGTGCTCAACGCGCTGTCGGCCATTGCCGTGGCGGTAGAGCTGAACATCCCGGACGAAGCCGTGCAGCGCGCGCTGGCGGGCTTCAAGGGCGTGGGCCGGCGCTTCCAGCGCTATGGCGATCTGCCCGCGAAGGACGGCGGCACCTTCACCGTCATCGACGACTACGGCCACCACCCTGTGGAGATGGCTGCCACGCTGGCGGCCGCACGCGGTGCGTTCCCCGGGCGGCGCCTGGTGCTGGCCTTCCAGCCGCACCGCTACACCCGCACGCGCGATTGCTTTGAAGATTTCGTCAAGGTGATCGGCCATGCCGATGCGGTACTGCTCACCGAGGTGTACGCCGCAGGCGAGGCGCCAGTCGTGGCCGCCGATGGACGCTCGCTGGCCCGTGCCCTGCGTGTGGCAGGGCGCGTGGAGCCGGTGTTTGTGGACAACGTGGCTGATCTGCCCCAGGCCATTGCCAACAACGCACGCGCGGGCGACGTGGTGATGTGCATGGGAGCCGGCTCCATTGGCGCAGTGCCCGGCAAGGTGGTTGAGATGCTACAAAATAATGAGCTGAAAGCGCATGAAGGGAGCGCACTATGACCCTTCCTGAATCGAATATCGATGTGAAATCGCTGGGCAAGGTCGCCGTCCTGATGGGCGGAGACTCGGCCGAACGTGAGGTGTCGCTGATGTCGGGCAGCGGCGTGCTGCAGGCGCTGCGTTCGCGCGGCGTCGATGCCCATGCGTTTGACCCTGCGCAGAATGCGCTGGGTGATTTGAAGCGCGACGGCTATGCGCGCTGCTTCATCGCACTGCATGGTCGCCATGGCGAAGACGGCACGGTGCAGGGCGCGCTGGAGCTGCTGCGCATTCCGTACACCGGCCCTGGCGTGATGGCGTCGGCGATTGCCATGGACAAGGTCATGACCAAGCGGGTGTGGCTGGCCGAGGGCCTGCCCACGCCCCGCTATGTGTGGCTGGCTCCCGACCGGCAGCAGCGCGAGGTGGTGCGCACCGTGCCCGACGAGCTGGGCCTGCCGCTCATCGTCAAGCCGCCGCGCGAAGGCTCGTCCATCGGCGTGACCAAGGTGCGCGGCTATTCGGACATGCAGGAGGCCGTGCAGCTCTCTGCCCAGTACGACCCCGACGTGCTCTGCGAAGAGTTCGTCGAGGGCGAAGAGGTGACCTGCCCCGTGCTGGGTCAGGGCGCCAACGCCCGCGCACTGCCGGTGATCCGCATCGTGGCGCCCGATGGCGCCTACGACTACCAGAACAAGTACTTCACCGACGACGTGAAGTACCAGTGCCCAAGCGGCCTGCCCGAGGCCGAAGAGCGCGAGATCCAGCGCATCGTGCTGGAGGCTTACCGCACCCTGGGCTGCCGGGGCTGGGGCCGTGCCGACCTGATGATCCGCGCGAGTGACCGCAAGCCCTTCCTGCTGGAGATGAACACATCCCCTGGCATGACGGGGCATTCGCTGGTGCCCATGTCGGCCCGCGCCTCGGGCATCAGCTACGAAGAGCTGTGTCTGCGCATCCTCGCCGATGCGGCCCTCGACACGCCCGCAAAACCAAAGGCCGCCTGATGACCCAGACGCTGCCCGCACCCCTGGACGTCAAGCTCATGAACCTGACCGCGTCGGTCCTGTTCGTGGGCTGCGCCCTGGCCGTGCTGGCGGCGGGGGTGGGGTGGGTGCTGCGCTACCCCGGCTTTGCCATCGCACGCATCGTGGTGCAGGGCGAGCTGGTGCACAACAACGCGGTGACCCTGCGGGCCAATGTGGCGCCACATCTGGTGGGCAACTTCTTCACCGTGGACCTGCGTGCTGCCCGCGAGGCCTTCGAGCAGGTGCCCTGGGTGCGCCGCGCGCAAGTGCGTCGGGTCTACCCCGGCAGCCTGCGCGTGGAGCTGCAGGAGCACGACGCCGTGGCGTATTGGGGCCCGGACACTGGCTCAGCGCTGGTCAACAGCCAGGGTGAAGTCTTCGAGGCGAATGTGGGCGATGTGGAACAGGAAGGCCTGCCGCGCCTGCAGGGGCCTACAGGCAGCTCGGCCGAGGTGCTGCAGATGTACGGGTTGCTGGAGCCGGTGTTCCAACCCCTGGGGCTGGACGTGGAAGAACTGGAGCTGACAGGGCGGGGCGGCTGGCGCGCCACCCTCGACAGCGAGGCTGTGGTGGAGCTAGGCGGCGGCACGCCGCAGGAAGTGGTGCAGCGCACGCAGCGGTTCGTGCGCACCCTCACCCAGGTGGCCGCGCAGTATGGCCGCCGCGTGGACGCGCTGGAGTCTGCGGACCTGCGCCACGCCGGGGGCTACGCCCTGCGCCTGCGGGGTGTGACCACAGTGACTGCAGACGCAACCGGCGCGACGGCTGTGCGCAAGAGGTGATGGCATGAGGAACAACAGGACTGGACGCAGCATGCTGCAGGCCCCGAGAGGGCGGTGTGAGGGCTTGGTGGGACAGCGGGACAGAACCGAGAAGGGCAGAGACTGATATGGCAAGAGAATACAAAGACGTCGTCGTGGGGCTGGACATTGGCACCGCCAAGGTCATGGCCGTGGTGGCCGAGGTTCTGCCCAATGGCGAGCTCAAGCTCGCAGGCTTGGGCGTGGCCCCGAGCAATGGTCTCAAGCGCGGCGTGGTGGTCAACATCGATGCCACCGTGCAGAGCATCCAGCAGGCGCTGAAAGAGGCCGAGCTGATGGCGGACTGCAAGATCCAGCGCGTCTACACCGGCATCACGGGCAGCCACATTCGCGGTCTCAACTCCAGCGGCATGGTGGCGGTGAAGGACAAGGAAGTCACGTCGGCCGACGTGGCCCGCGTGGTGGAGACGGCCAAGGCCATCAACATCAGCAGCGACCAGCGCCTGTTGCTGGTGGAGCCGCAGGAATTCGTGATCGACGGGCAGGATGTGAAGGAGCCCATCGGCATGAGCGGCATCCGCCTGGAGGCCAAGATCCACATCGTGACCGGCGCGCAGAGCGCGGCCGAGAACATCATCAAGTGTGTGCGCCGCTGCGGCCTGGAGGTCGAGCAGCTCATGCTCAATCCTCTGGCCAGCAGCCAGGCCGTGCTCACTGACGACGAGCGCGAGCTGGGCGTGGTGGTGGTGGATATCGGCGCGGGCACGACCGATGTCGCCATCTTCACTGGCGGCGCGATCCGCCACACCGCGGTGATTCCGATTGCGGGCGACCTCATCACCAGCGACATCGCCATGGCACTGCGCACGCCGACCAAGGACGCAGAGGACATCAAGGTGGAAAGCGGCTACGCAAAGCAACTGTTGGCTGACCCCGAGGCGCAAGTGGAAGTGCCCGGCCTGGGCGACCGCAGCCCGCGCATGCTGAGCAAGCAGGCGCTGGCCGGTGTGATCGAGCCGCGTGTGGAAGAAATCTTCTCGCTCGTGCAGCAGGTGGTGCGCGAGTCGGGCTACGAAGAAGTGCTGTCGTCGGGCATCGTGCTCACGGGCGGCAGCTCGGTCATGCCGGGAATGATCGAACTGGGCGAGGACATCTTCCTCAAGCCCGTGCGGCGCGGCATACCGAAGTATTCCAGCGCTCTGGCTGACATGGTGGCCCAGCCCCGTGCAGCCACCGTGATGGGGCTGCTGGAAGAAGCGCGCCTGGCACGTCTGCGCGGCTTCAAGGTGGCTCAGAAGAGTGGGTCCATGAAGACCGCATTCGGGCGCTTCAAAGATTTCATCGTGGGGAATTTCTGACCATGAAATACCCCCTGTGGCTAGCGCGTGGGAGCCCTCACCAGATACCGCGCGAGCGATGGCGATGTACAGGACCGCCACGCACTACAAGAAAAATGATCCCATCTCTCAATTGGCAATTGCATACGAATTTAGAACCAGGAGCTCCAAGATGACCATCGAAATGATCGAAGCCGAAGAATTCAACCAGGGCACCCAGATCAAGGTGATCGGTGTGGGCGGTGGCGGCAGCAATGCCGTCGAGCACATGATTGCCCGCAGCGTGCAGGGCGTGGAGTTTGTCAGCGCCAACACCGATGCACAGGCGCTCACGCGCAGCTCGGCGCACCGCGTCATCCAGCTGGGCAACAGCGGCCTGGGTGCTGGGGGCAAGCCCGAGAAAGCCCGCGATGCGGCTGAGGCGGCGGTTGCCGATATCCGTGAAGCCATCTCTGGCGCCCACATGCTGTTCATCACGGCGGGCATGGGCGGCGGCACGGGCACGGGCGCTGCGCCCGTGATCGCGCGCGTGGCCAAGGAGATGGGCATCCTGACAGTGGGCGTGGTCACCAAGCCTTTCGACTGGGAGGGCGGTCGCCGCATGAAGAATGCGGACGATGGCCTGGCCGAACTGGAAGCCAACGTGGACTCGCTGATTGTTGTGCTCAACGAGAAGCTGCTGGACGTGCTGGGCGACGACATCACCCAGGACGAGGCCTTTGCGCACGCCAATGACGTGCTCAAGAACGCTGTGGGCGGTATCGCTGAGATCATCAACGAATACGGCCAGGTGAACGTGGACTTTGAAGACGTGCGCACCGTGATGGGCGAGCCCGGCAAGGCCATGATGGGCACGGCCACGGCCAGCGGCCCAGACCGCGCACGCATCGCAGCCGAGCAGGCCATCGCCTGCCCGCTGCTCGAAGGCATCGACCTGTCGGGCGCCAAGGGTGTGCTGGTGCTGGTCACGGCCAGCAAGGGCAGCCTCAAGCTGTCCGAGTCACGCCAGGCCATGAACACCATCAACGCCTACGCATCGACCGACGCGCACGTGATCTTTGGTGCTGCCTATGACGAAAGCCTGGGTGACGAGATCCGCGTGACCGTGGTGGCCACGGGTCTGTCGCGTGCCAATGCGCGCCGTCAGCCCATCTCGGTGGTGCAGGGTGGCCTGCGCACGGGTACGGACAACATGGCCTACCAGATGCCTGTCGCCGGTGTGGGTACGCTGGGTGGTGCCGTGGGCGTGCAAGGCGGCCACACGGGCAGCGCGCAGGCCGACTATGGCAGCATGTCGGTACCCAGCGTGTGGCGTACCAACCGCACGCAGGCCGCAGCCCGCGTGGATGCCCTGTCGTCCGGCGGTATGGATGACCTGGAAATCCCCGCCTTCCTGCGCAAGCAAGCGGACTGACAACCGCGCTGATCGCACCCTGCGGCCCCCTCCCGGGGGCTGCAAGACAAAAAGCCCTGCCGGCGCAAGCTGGTAGGGCTTTTTGACTGGGCGAACGTCAGCAGGCTCTCAGGCCCGGGTCGCCCCAGGCCTCTCAGTGATCAGAAAGATTCCCAGTCATCGTTATTGTCAGCCGCAGGCTTGGGGCTGCTTGCCTTGGGGGGCAATGCCGCCGCTGGCGCGGGTGAAGGCGCGGCAGCACGGGGGGCTGCTGGCGCCTTAGACAGGGCCGGGCGGGGCGCTGCCGCACGCACGGCAGGGGCCACGGC